>JANMNK010000360.1:0-3880 GCA_031373875.1 Pirellulaceae bacterium
GGGCGGGGTCTGAGCGGTGACGGGTGTCGCGACATATACCGGCGGGAGGTCAACTGTCTTGTTCTGATCGCCATGACGAGCGGGGTAGTTAGCCAAGGCCGCGATTATCGAGGTGCCAATGCTCTCTTGCGATTTTGACGAAGTCGATACTGGCGAATCCGCCGCTTGACAATTAGTCGAACCCAAGAGCAAAACTGCCAAGCATGCTCTACGAAATAATCGTCGCATGGCAATCTGCCGCTGGTTTCGTTTGACAAGACGCTGGGAACGCAACGTTAAGAACCTCCATGTCCTTACATTTGCTGTCATTCACGGCGATTAAATTCCGCCGATGGAAATGTTATTCCCTTCGCATCGGACTTTTGGGCAGAGGAATTAACAAGCGTTTTAATCGGAATGACTATCCACGCGCAAAACCAAACGCATAGATAGACCCGTTGTTACAAGTGCTTCGCGCGACGTAACTTCACTAGCCCGCAAGCGCCGCATAGACGCAATAGCTTAACAACTTAAAGCGTCGGTGGCCCAACATATCCAGTCGCCACAGATCGGCTTTTGACCTGCATGATCATTCTTATCGTTATAGCTTCCCCCTAGTTCGAGTTGCCAGCAATTCCGGCCGCAGATTGAATGTCAAACTTTGATCTTTGTGCCGAATCAACAAAATGCGCAATCTCTCCGTTCTGGCTTCGGCAACGGACCATTTCGTTTGATGAGGCAGAATCGCAACGCGAAACGATGGAGTACGAAGGCAAGAGAAGACGCCTGATTTGCTCGATTCCGCCGCCACTCTCAACCAAAAATAGTAGGTTTGATGACCGTGACATGTTCAGCATTTGGGGCTTAATCCTGCGGTAAATTATCCGCTTCAGAGAAATATTCGATGCATCCAAAAGAAACCTCCTCGACATCTAACCTCTTCTTTGCGTTGAAGACTTGGCTTGAAAAAGCTGTCGTTTTGTCAAACGATGATTCCGAGCTTGACGCGATCGTTCTCGAGGAACACATCTACTACAGCGCTACTCCGCTTCCGATTCCTATGGAAGGGGGCGAGCCCGGCGCACAACAAATTGAGAATCAGCTAGACAATTTGCAACAGCTTGTTTGCAATAGCATGGGCTTCGACGCTATTTGTGATCTGCTTGGTCAAGCCTCTCTCGCGGAATCTCAACCGACATCGGGCGATGAAGGGCAATTAAAACCTTCGCAACTCGTCACTTCTCCCGATGAGACTTGGCAATCGTCGAGCGAATCGAGTCCGGAAGATCTCGTTTCGCATCAGATCGCGTTCGTAGACTCGCAGCTCGACAACCTCGATGACCTCCTGGCTGATCTTCGCGAAAGTGTCACTGGGAATATACAGCTTGAAATTGTGTTGCTTGATGATCAAGCCGACGGAATCTCAGCCATCGGCGATTTTCTAAACGCATCCCAACATGACTACGACTCGGTCTACATTTTTTCCCATGGTGCCGCCGGCGGTTTCCAACTAGGCGACATCTGGGTAGACAGCGAGACTGCTCAAGCAAGAGCCTCTGACTTTGCCAACTGGCAATCGGGATTGACCGAGGAAGCTGACCTTAGAATCCTGGGGTGTTCGGTAGCATTCAGTTCGGCGGGGCGAGAACTACTCGCGTTGATTGCAGAATCGACACTTTCCGATGTCGCGGGAACTATTGATACTACCGGCCACTCCTCTCTGGGCGGCAACTGGGATCTTGAGTTCCGAATCGGGCAGCTTACGAATAGCTTTATCGAAGACAACGATTCGTTCACAACTTGGCACGGAACGCTTGCAACCTACTTGGTCAACAACACCAACGACTCGGGCGTCGGTTCGTTGCGTCAAGCCATCATCGATGCCAATGCGACTGTAGGTGTGGCTGACATTATCAATTTCAATATTTCTGGCGCTGGTGTGCACACGATCAACGTGCTATCGACGATGATGATCACGGACGCGGTCACAATCGACGCGACAACGGACGACAGCTTTGCCGCCAACTCCAGTCGGCCGGCGATCATTCTCGACGGCAACAACAGTTTTACCGGCGACGGGTTCGTGCTAAATGCTACAGCTGACGGGACATCGATCCGCGGTTTCGTTATCAGGGATTTTTCAGGTGACGGGATTGAAATCCAGGCGAACTCGAATGGCAACACGATTGCAGGAAATTACATTGGTCGGTTAACGGCCACCGGAACGGATGCGGGTATAGGTGAAACGAACACTGGACATGGAATCAATATTCTCGGTGCCAACAATACCATCGGCGGAACCACGGTCGCCGACCGCAACGTCCTCTCTGGCAATACCAACTTCGGAATATACATTACCGGTGCTTCGGCGACTGGGAACGTTGTGGCCGGTAACTACATCGGCCTGTTAGCTGATGGCACCACTGCACTGGCCAATACGGAAGGTGTGCATATCTTCGAGGCTAGCTCCAACACGATTGGCGGTACGACGTCCGCTCACCGGAATATCATCTCTGGAAACTCGCAGGACGGAATTCAAATATGGACCAACAGCAACAATAACATCGTCCAAAACAATTACATCGGAACGGACGTCAGCGGAACGGTGGATCATGGTAACACCGACGACGGGATTGATCTCGACACGACTTCAAACGGCACTCAGATCATCAATAATCTGATATCCGGTAACAATGGATCGGGTATCGACATGTCCGATGGCGGCGCTAATTCTACCATCATTCGAGGAAACCTGATCGGCACGCAGGCGAACGGCACATCTTCACTCGGCAACACCGGCGAAGGAATTCTGATAGGCGGAATCACCATTGGAGCAACGATTGGCGGCACCACGGCCGGCCAGGGAAACACGATCGCCTTCAATGAAGGGGACGGTGTGTTTGTTTCAGCCGGTACGACGATATCGATTCATGGAAACTCCATTCATTCCAATGTTGGCTTGGGAATTGACCTCGGTACCAATGGAGTCACGCCAAACGACAGTAACGACTCGGATCCCGGCGCTAACAATCTGCAGAACTTTCCTGTACTTGTTTCGGCTGTGACCAATGGGCATCAAATCACAATTGGCGGATCGCTGAATAGCGAGGCGAACAAGATCTATCAAATCGACTTTTATGCAAACACTGCGAACGATTCGGAAGGTCAACGATATCTGGGCACGACAACTGTAACCACGCCTACAACATCGCCTTACACATTGAGTTTTACAACGACCTTGAACGCAACCGTTGCTGCTGGTGAATACATCACCGCCACGGCCACAGATCCATCCAACAACACCTCAGAATTTTCTGCTACATTTCGGGCTCGTGACAACATGGGGTTGTGGGTCTCAGGAACAAGTAATACAACCGCAGGTGGCGTTACTTACGATGAGAAATCCGTGGGCCAATTAGGAAATCCAAACCTTTCATTTGAGCCTGGAACATCAACGGGGACGTTTTATGCCCCTGTTTTCAATCTCGCTGACTTTGGCGGCTCAGTTAACCTGAATGGTCTGCATTACGTATCGCGTAGCATTACGGTGGGCAGCGCCAACGCAGTAACCCTGTTCGCGGGCGATGTGCTTTTCAGTTTGGCATCAGACGAGACACTGGGCGGAATCTTTATCTCTCGCGATGACATCGCACTCTTCAGGCCAACTTCGGCTGGTAATTATTCAGCCGGCACGTTTTCAATTTTGCTGCAGAATCCCATGGCGGGCAATGCAACTCGCGATTTTGCTTTAGTAGAAACCGCAACGGTAGTCGGCGGTGTGACGCTGAACGCCGGCGATTTCCTTCTTACAGCCTCCAGTGCTACTTACGACAAAGACGTCACACGCTATGTAGTCACCGATGTTGGTCCTGGGACTACCTCTGGCACTCGATCCGAATTG
>JANMNK010000372.1:0-4336 GCA_031373875.1 Pirellulaceae bacterium
CCATTATTTTTCGCTCCCGCAATCGATATGCGAAGATACGGATAACGTCCTCTGTACGCGGGGCCTGAGACACGGACAAGCGGATAGTTGCGGTACCGGCATAGAAGAAAGAGAAAAGCGTCTTCGATCGCTTCGCCATACAGGCTCAGGGTTATTGGCCGCTTTTCTTCCAAGCATGTCTCAATAACATCCCCCAACGGAATATCCGAGCCGAATGTTGTAGTCGACACTCTTGGTGGAACGCTGAAGTAGTATTTGGTGTTCAAGGCCTCGGTCTCCCGCGACCCATTTGAACAGATGCGGCACTATGAGTGCAAGCAAATTGATCGCCAGGGAAAACTTAAACTTGTAATTTTTGCTATGACTGCGAAAGACTTCCTTTCTCAAGTGGATGCAAAACGCCAGTCAAATTCGACGCCCGCATTGCAAGCATTAGAAATCGCTGAGATCAACGATGCGTTTGCGATAGGCTCGATCCGAGGTTCCCTGGTTTCCTAAACATTCGCGTTGCCGAGGGCCGCAATGATTAAGGCGGGCTTTGCCGTTGGCTGTGCTTGGCGAAATTGGTACTATCCGCCGAAATTCATCGGCAAATTTCATCGCAAGCAATCACGAAACGAACTGCTTTCGGTCGGTCGAAAACGCTACAGCTTAAGGGTCAAGCTGAGCCGAGCGACTTACCAGACGCTGCATCGTGTTACGTCGATTCGTCGGAAGCGATTGCTTTGCCTTTTTTGCGTTCCTAGTGTCTGCGTTCTGACAAGGAAGTCACGAGCGAATGTTGGATGGTGCGGAGCATCTACTGAGACAACCACGAGGCAGCGGGCATTTTCAGGGAATGCACCGATGGGCGTTCGTGCTGCTATGCTGTCTCGTGTTGTTGCCCGGTTGCGCTTCGCAAAAATTTCTCAAGATGCGAGCCTTCCCAAAAAACCCACTGGCCGACAAACTCAATTTGTTCGCGCGAGGTGGTCCCCAAGTCTCCGATCGTACGATGATGCTTCTGCGCCGTTACGATCTCCTTGGTCTGTACAAAGAAGATCCGGTAGGGTGCTTGGAGCGACTCGAAGTCTTAGCCGAAAATGAACCAGGCGGCGAAAAGATTTTTGCGATCGCCGAACTTGCATATATTCTCGGGCAGCGATCGGAGCGATCGGGCAAGACAGCCGAAGCGCTCGACATGTACAGCGTCGCAGTGAGCAACGCTTACATTTATCTGTTTTCTTCCAACATGGACACCAGCCGAAATCCTTACGATCCGCAGTTCCGCGGCGCTTGCGACATGTACAACACGTCGCTCGAAGCCACACTGCGAATCGTCAATCGTAAGGGGCAATTGCGACCCGGCGAGCGATATGAAGTGACCACCGCCAAACACACGCACCGAATCGCAGTCGTCACTCGCGGTAATTGGAAAGACGAAGACTTCGACCGATTCGAATTCTGCAACGATTTCAATCTCTCCGGACTAGACTCCACCAACGTAACCTATGGCATCGGTGTCCCACTCATTGCAGTTCGTCGCAAACACGGCCCCGAAGACTCGGCAGAGAAATACTATCCAGAAGGTCTGTCCTTTCCCGTAACCGCGCTGCTCCGAGTTACCGCGCCGGTCGATCGAGCGGGACAGCAAGGCGAACGCCGTCACGCCTGCGTCCTCGAACTTCACGATCCCATGTTCAGCAGCGACATTCAGTTAGCAAACCGATTGGTTCCTTTGCAAACAGACCTCAGTACTCCGCTTGGCTATTTCTTGGACAACCCGAAATTCCGCGACAAGACGGACAGCACGCTTGGCTTGGTAAATCCAAACAAGTCCTCAAAGAATCGCGGCGTCTACATGCTCGAGCCATTCGACCCCGACCGAATTCCCGTCGTCATGATCCATGGCCTTTGGTCTAGTCCGCTAACTTGGATGCCGATGTTCAACGACCTGCGAAGCTTTACTGAGTTGAGAAACAACTACCAATTCTGGTTCTATCAATATCCTACGGGGCAACCGTTTTGGGTCAGTGCAACTCAGATGCGAAACGATTTAGCAGCGATGCGCGACGAGCTTGATCCACAACGCCAATACCCGATGCTGGATCAGATGGCCTTGGTAGGCCATAGCATGGGAGGATTGGTCGCTCGAATGCAAACCATCGAAAGCCGCGACGATTTCTGGCGCATACTCAGCGACAAACCGTTCGACGAAGTCAAGGGCGAAAAGGAACAGATCGACCGATTGTCCTCTGCGCTGTTCTTTGAGCCCAATCGCTCTATCCGCCGCGTTGTGACCATCGGCACGCCGCATCGGGGCAGCGATTACGCGAATGACTACACACGTTGGCTTAGTCGAAAGATCATCAAATTGCCTACAACGCTGACCGACACCGGTCATAGCTTGGCAAGACAAAATCCGGATTTGTTCCGCGATTCAAAACTTTTGACCACCAACACCAGTATCGATTCACTAAGCCCCAGTTCGCCGATATTCCCCGTCATGCTACGCGCTCCGCGGGCCCCGTGGGTCCGATACAACAACATCATCGGCGTCGCACCCGACAAAGGCATTATCGGACGGTTTGCAAAGGACAGCGATGGCGTCGTCGACTTTGCAAGTGCTCACATGGACGATGTGGAAAGCGAAATCATGGTCGAGTCCAAGCACCAAGAAATCCACCGCACTCCGCGAGCAACTCTCGAAGTCCGCCGCATCTTGATCGAGCACCTCGAAGAAGTCCGCTCGGAGATCAACATGGCGAGTGCTTACCGACAGAATGTGGCTGAAGGTTCCCCGAATGTACCCGTGTTGTCCCGCAATTTTACCTCAGGTCAATTTACCTCAGGTCAATCGTCGTCGTGGCCGTATTCCAAAAACCCACAGCAGCCGGTCAAATTGGATTGGCATTCCTTATCAAGCAGTCCTGACAGCAAATATCTCGGTGGAATCAAACAGTCGCCGATCTCATTCCCCAGTTCGAACTTTGGCTCGCAATCACTACAGCCAAGTCCTCCAACAAATCTGCCCGTGATGACAGTTCCTCACTAAGCCGTCGATGCACTTGTTGGAATTAAAGCATCCATCGAAACCCGTCTTACCGTTTCACTCTTGTGCTTGGCATTCACGATTCAATTCGCAGCGACTATCGCTGGGAACTTGCTCATAGTCCAGCCAACGTGCGTTCGCAGCAATGAGGCGGAATGTATCGCATCCTTAAAGATTTCCGGCAATAAAACAGTGACTCGCTGTTCGCCCAAGTAGTTTTCCAAGTTTGCAGCCGGTAAACTGCCTGAACTAACTCTCGTGGTCATATAAGTTGAGAATCAAAATGACGATATCGGTTTCCTGTACCTGCGGTAAGTCCTTTCGCGTCAAACCAGAGTTGGCCGGAAAACGAGTCAAGTGCCCGAGTTGTGGTGGGAATGCAGATACCTGAGACAAACTCAATTCAATCAAGTAAAATCGAAGGTCCCGTACCATTAAACTTGAGGTGAAAGTTTGCTTGCTCGCGCGACTATCCGCAAGATTTGAATTGGACGGCCTGGGGTGATTCACCAAAGCAACGAGTAGGAGTAGGTGAAACGATGAAGATAGAATCGCGAGACCAGGATGTCCGGACATTGCTTTCATCTGGATACTTCAAGATTCCACGGTTTCAGCGACCATACTCTTGGGACCGGGAGAACATTCAGGATTTCTGGAACGATGTCGTAACCGACAAGTCCGCAAACTACTTCATAGGTTCAATGGTTGTCTACAAACAAGCCGCGCAAGTATTTGGAGTAGTAGATGGCCAGCAGCGACTGACAACTATCACCATCCTGCTCTGTGCAATGAGAAATATTCTCGACGCGCGTGGGTTACCCGACCTCGCTTCTGGGATTCATGCTCTTATTGAACGTTCCAATATCGACAACGAGCCAGTTTTTGTGGTCTCGACAGAATCTTCTTATCCTTACTTTCAAGACAAAATACAGAAGAGAGGCACACCATCTCTTCAGGTCATACCCCTTGAGGAGGAGAAAAGCCTTCAAGCAGCATTCGATCAGATAACTAAACTTATAAGCGACGTCGTTGCATCTATTGACTTGGACAAGAGCAACTCGGAAGCAAAAAAGAAGACTCTGCTTCGCAAAAAGATGATCGAGGTTCGAGACGCGATCCTCGATTTGAACTTAATCACGGTTCAATTGGACGACGAAGATGATGCATACGTAATATTTGAGACGCTAAATACTCGCGGGAAAGACCTCAGCTTAACTGATCTAGTGAAGAACCACATTACTAGGCACGCCAAAAGCAAGAACCGCCAGACGGATGATGCCAAGCTTAAATGGCGAGAGATGCTCG
>JANMNK010000383.1:0-3872 GCA_031373875.1 Pirellulaceae bacterium
TATGATCTTCAAAAGGATCCCGACCAAGTGCAAAATGTTGCGGCATCGCCGGAATACGATGCGGTGTTGCGATCCCTAAGGACACGACTTTTTACCGAATTAAGGAAATCTGGTGACCCACGTCTTCTGGACGATGGACATTACTACGAGAATTTGCCACCGTACGAAGAAACGAAATGACATTTGTTAGTAAACGCTCTTTTCGTACTTCACAAAACGATTTAAGCGAATGCTGGCAGCTGTGGCCAATTTACTTGGCCAACGAGTAGCACACGATTTCGTTGTCGTTGCGGGCAAATAGGCAGCGATTGGCGTACGCTGGGTATGTCCACACTACTTTTCTGCCAAAGCATTCGTTTGTCGGATCGATTACGTGGAATCGGCTAACTTCGTCATATTTCTTTGCGGAAAGCTTGGCGATAATAAAATCTCCCGTTTCGCTGAATATGAAATAGCGATCGCCAACTCGGCTAAGAAACGCTGTTCCGTGACTGGCGCGTCGGTCGCCGCCACTGGTCGGCTCATAGGTCTCCCACATGCGTTTGCCATCCGAGGCGCGAACACAGATCATCGCTCCTCCGCCACAATCGCTGCCGTAGAGATACTCGCCATCAAACACGGGCGTACTGTTGCCACAATAGACCGCCGACTTTCTATCTCCTCCCTCCCACAATTTTTTGACGCCCGGCTTTTTGGATTGCAGTTGATACATTCCCGCAACTTCGCCAATTGCACTCGCAAATAGTTTGTCGCCGGATTTCACCGGTGCCATGATCGACATTCCATATTGCGGTTTGAGTGGTTCGGACCAGTAGACTTGCCCGTTGGCAGGATTGAGACTGTTGAGATTATCCGAATCCCATATTAGCAACTGTTTGGTTCCAGCGTGTTCAATTAGAGTTGGAGGAGCGTAACCGATTTCCTCTGCGGTCAAGGCCCGCCATTTTTCTTTTCCGGTAGCTTTGTCGAGTGCAACAACGACGCTTCCCTTTCCCCCAGCCAAAGTGATTAATTGGTCGCCGATGATGAGCGGTGCGGCCGAGTATCCCCAGATGGGTGCTTCGGTCTTGTATTCCTCTGCCAACTGCCGTTTCCAAATGATGTCACCCTTTTGTACATTGAGACAAATTAAGTCACCTTCGGCACCCAGTGCATAGACGCGATCGCCCTCTACAAGCGGTGTGACGCGAGGACCGATCGGATACGACAGCTTGTAGGGCCGATCATAAGCATATTCCCAAAGTTGTTTTCCGGACTGAGCATCGAAACACAATACGCGTTCCTTTCCAGTCAAGCTGTCACGACTTCCTGGATTGTTCGACACCTCACCCGATTCGCGTACGTAGTCGGTGATGAACACTCGTCCGTCAGCAACTGCAGGACCAGAGTAAGCGCCCGAAACCGGTGCACGCCACAGCAACTTGAGACCGGTCTTAGGAATTTCGCTGATAACGCCACTCTCTTGATAATCGCCGTTTCGTGCGGGCCCATTCCATTGAGGCCAATCATCCGCGAAAGCCACTTGCGATAGAATCATCAATGCCAATGGAGACCATAACATTTGAGGTAGCTTCACGGTTTTTCTCCTACGGATTTAAATATCGGGAAAATGGTCCGATCCTAGATCGAAACTATGTTGGCCTAAGGTGCTGAAATTCGTAGTTGGTCGACAAAATCTTGTCATCGAACTCCAAACGGAATTCCTTCTAAGCGAACCCATTAAACGGTTGTGATCCAACGTGGCATGTTGTTTCAGAAAGCAAACGTAAATTGAGTTTAGCTCATTCTGCGTCGTATCATCTCTGAATTTTACATGTTGTGTCTGCTTACGGGCAGATCACTGGAACATGCAGTTTTGGGCAATCATGGTAAACCCTTGGTTGTTTGATACAATACAAAGCAAGTCGGGCAGACGGATTTTGATTCCCATTCAGAAATGATTTTGATTGGGAAAAGCGAACCTGTTAATTGCCTAGCTAGAATACGGTTTGCAGGCTTTAACTCACGATTGGCCACCAGTTTTATTGGCAGCAACAAGATAGAAACGTTTTCTGCGGAGGAACGCTGGAAACCCGGAGACAGGTTTTTTGCAATGAAATGGTGCATGTGTGTTTTGGAACAAATGGCGAACTCGAAAAAGTACTGATGAATCGAACTAGAATCCACTCGGGAAACAGGCTACCTGGCACATGACGCTCGATTCGCCCATGGTTGCAGTGGATCAACTGAGCAAGCGTTATGGGACAGTACATGCGCTTCGAGAATGTTGCTTGCAAGTCGAGCGTGGCTCGATCTTCGGCTTGCTAGGACCGAATGGAGCAGGCAAGACCACTTTGATTCGATCGCTTTTGGGTTATTTGAAGCCCACCAGCGGTCGAGCACACATTGATGGCTTGGATTGTTTTGCCGAGTCGGTTGCAGTGCGTCGACGCGTCGCGTACCTACCAGCCGAAGCAAAACTTTTTCGCACAATGCGAGGATCACAGGTTTTAAGATTCTTTGCCGAAATACATCCTTTCGGAAACATTGAGAAGTCGGTCGAGTTCGCGGATCGACTAAAACTCGACACTTCGCGCAGAGTCGCTTTCATGAGTACCGGGATGCGGCAAAAGTTGGCATTGGCAAGTGTATTGAGTTGCGGAACCGGGCTTGCCATTCTCGACGAACCGACAGCCAATCTTGATCCAACGATTCGCGGAGAAGTGCTTCGCATGGTTCGTGAAGTGCGTGATGCTGGCAGGACCGTGTTGTTTTCTTCGCATGTGCTAAGCGAAATTGAGGACGTTTGCGATTTCGCAGCGATTATGCGAGAAGGGCAAGTTGTTCATCGTGTCAACCTTCACGAACTCAGAACCGTGCATCGGATATCGGGCAAACTGCCAATCGAATTGAATCGAAACGCGCTGGAAAACTTACCCCAAGAAATCAAATTGATATCGCGAACCGATCGCCAATTTGTTTTGCACGTGCAGGGCCCCCTCGAATTCGCTCTCCGATGGATGGCGGACCAGACGTTCGAAGAATTACGAATGGAACCGATCGGACTGAGGCAAGTCTACGACCAACTGCAGTTGGAATTGGATAACTAATTCATGTTTCGAATGTTGCTAAAGAAATATATCGGCGAGTCGCTGCTGCTGTTGGCTGCCTGCGGGATCATGTTGTTTATCTTCCCGTGGGTGCGAATTTGGACCGTCAGCCAATTCGAGCTGAGTGGGTTCGAGCCCTTGCTCCAGCAGATCCGAATTCTTGAGAAGTTTTCGCCCGTGCCTCTTGAACAGTTCCTGACATATCCTGGCGTCATCGGCCTGACGTTTGATGAACCGATTCTTATTTTGTGCACCCTGGTTTGGTGCATTGCACGCGGATCCGATGTCGTGAGTGGCGAGATAGGGCGCGGGACGATGGAAATGCTGTTAGCTCAACCTGTTAGCCGCATGAAAACTGTTTTGGCCCATGGCCTGGTCACCATATCTGGCTTGGCAATATTAGCTGCTCTCACCTTGGCAGGGATGTATGTGGGCATTGAGACGAATTCGGTGTGGATTACAAGGCCGGGTGTTGCAATTCAAGTACCCGGGCTCCCTTTCCAAATCGAAAACCCATGGGCACCTCCTGTTCGGACGTTGGAGGCATTGTCAGATCATGCTTCGATCCAACTGTATGTGGCCGCAACGCTCAATTTGTTCTCTCTGGGATTTTTTGTATTTGCATTAAGCGTTTTCTTTAGCAGCTTTGATCGTTTTCGCTGGAGAACGATTGGACTGACAATCGGGTTTTATATTTGCCAGTTGCTTTTATTCGTGCTGGCTAAATCCACGCCCAAGCTGGGATTTCTGAAGAACTTCAGCTTCCTCGCTGCCTATCAACCC
>JANMNK010000436.1:0-2494 GCA_031373875.1 Pirellulaceae bacterium
CGAAAAGAAATGTAGTGTAACTCTCTCGTGCTGCTGGGTCACTGGGTTGTAAAATGCCGTGTTTTGATAAGCCACGGCAGCAAGCCGTTCGAGCGATGCTCGTAGTTGGTCGTATTGAAATCCGCCGATCGCCATGCCGAGTTTTTGAATCATCCAATACGGAGTTGCCATCAGCGTCGAATCCGCTTTCCTGCGATCGAGACTCATGCCGAGCAATCCCCATAACACATACTCGTCGATCGATTGCAATCCGAGAGGTGCGTAGACGCTTACTCGTGCTTCGCGTTTGTCTGCTCCGACTTTGAAGGTATAAGAAGTATCGAATGTCGCTACGTCTCTCACGCCGCCCTTGAGCGGCCACAGTGCCGTCTCCAACAAAGACAGTTGAGCAATCCCCTCTCGTGTGATTCCGGGCAACCGATATCGATGACCGACCAACGTGTTGGAAGTCGAATCGGTGTTCGAATGGTTGGTGGTGGCGAAGTCTGTGGGAGTCAAGCGTATGGGTGTTATGAATCGGAGCTTTGAAATTCGTCGGTGGAGAGACTGCTACCGGAGGCGGGCTTAAAAGAGCTTGCGAAATAGCCAATGCGTTTTTGGTGTTGCTTCCTTCGATTCCTTATTGGACGTTGCAATCTTAGAATTCGACTTTGAGTTCGGCGGTTTCTGAGAAGCCTTTGATTTCGTGTCCGTCGTCGCATCAATGGGTTCGGTATGGATTGGATCATTCTTGTTTGCGACGGGGCCCGCAATGGCAAGGCGCTTCTGAAGTTCGCCCATCAGCACATTGCTCTCGTGCATGCGATCGTTGAGGCTTTTAATTTGTTCGTCTTTGCGATCTAACTGAGTTTCAAGCGTAAGCAACTGTCGGTCTTTACTTTGCAACTGCTCTCGAAGAACTTCAATGATGGGTCGCAAGTCCGACGTGTTGCTATTCGCTGATCCGCTTGCTTTCGAACTCGCACCGATCCCCTCTTCGCCGCTAGCCTCTTGAGGAAATCGCCGCGTTAGTAACTCGCGGTTTAATTTCCAGATAAATGGTTCACCCGCTTCTTTTCGCTTCTCAACTTCTTCGGGGGAAGGCAATATTAAATTGCGATCTACATGTTCCGAGTCACTAACGATTTCGCGAATCAAACGCTTGATCGTCGACTCGGATTTTCCGGTGAAGGCTTTCGCTTCTCGAACGGAAAGATGCTGTTCCATTTTGCGATTGGGAAATTTCCAGCTAAGAGTACGCCCACAATTCCGTTCACGCAAGTTTTTTTGAACCAGTCGTGAAGTAGGGGAGTCTTCATTGCTGAACATGCCCATTCACGCGAGGTTTCGCTGACTATGTCACGACTACACGTGAGCCCCCGTTCACGATCGTGCTTCATGAACGGGCTCACCGTGTGAAAGTCCAGTTTGCCGCCTTGTCTCTGAGATCATCGGTAGCGTGCATGCCCTACGTCGCGACCGGATCGTGAACCCAAGCATGGCCGGGACCATGAACGATAGCATGAACTGGCTTACGCCTCCGATCGCGACTCGCCTCGACTTCCAATGAAGCCGTTCAAGCCAATGTTTTGACTAGGGCTGACACCGTCATGTCCACCACTAAGCATCACACCAATTCAAGACGCTCGATTTTGCCATTAACCAAGACCAAGTACGTGCGTTGCATTTTGGTCGAACCATCACAGATTTAGTACCGTGTGCCTCGCGGATCGATCGGATACATCAACGTGCAAGAGGGGATTGGTCGCCCCTAGTTCAAACGCCGCTTTCAAGCTGACCAACACCATCCAACGACCGTCGTCCCGCACAGCACGAACTAGGTTCATGAACCGGTCATGGAACCACGTCACCAACCAAGAATGAACGGACGGGTCGAGAGGGGAGTAGGGGACTACTTCTAGTCAGTGGCATGGGAAAGGTGGAATCGATACCGTTCGGAAAGTAGCTCAAACTGTTCATCGCTTTCGAACAAAAGTGGTGCTGTTTGATAATCGCCATACGATGAAATCGTCCCGACCATTATTGTCCGTATCCTTGAGGAACGGGAAATCTCCATTCAATCCGAATTGAACGGATTCACTGACAACATTCGGCCAACTTCCGCGTTTGTTAATATACCAAGTACCCGTAGATGGCCGCCAAACTATTAATTCCGTTTTACCGTCGCCATCCGTGTCTCCCGTGAAAGGCCTATCTCCGGGCAATCCCCAATTGATTACGTCGTAGGTCGCTACCGGCCAAATACCGGAATAGTGTATGTACCAAATTCCTGCCCTGAACACGGCGATCTCGTCTTTCCCATCCCGATTCCAGTCACCGGTCACGATCGCAGTGTCTAACCCAGGTAATCCCCATTGGAGTAGATGAGACGTCAAAAACCCTTCGCTGGAGAGCTTCCACCGCCAAATAAATGTCTGTGGGTCAACAACGATGATGTCGTTCATGCCGTCACCATCAATATCGCCAGCTAGGGAAGACTCACCAATCATTGAAA
>JANMNK010000490.1:0-3208 GCA_031373875.1 Pirellulaceae bacterium
GGTTTGGCAGTGGTCACGATGACCATCGGAAATGTTTTGGCACTGGTTCAGGACAGCGTACGACGTATGTTGGCTTACTCAAGTATCGCCCATTCGGGATACTTGCTCTTGGCATTGGCGGCTATCGTATCGAACGGTTCATCGGCTGATGCGCTGTTCAAGTATCTTGCTGCCTACACTGCGATGACTTTGGGTGTGTTTGCGGGATTAGCGGCTTTGTTCGATCAAACGAAATTGCTCAAGCGAGATGATCTGTTGGGGTACGGTTATCGTCATCCTTTTGTCGCAGCGTGCATGCTGGTTTGCTTTCTCAGTTTGATTGGGATTCCGCTGACGGCAGGGTTCTGGGCCAAATTTCAAGTGATCGTGACGACCTTGGAATCGAGTCGACCGGAATTAAAATGGTGCGCGATTATTATGGGGTTCAATAGTGCATTGGCTGCCATATATTACTTGGACACCGTGGTAAAACTGTTTGTAAAGCCTACTCATGCGGTGAAAACAGCGGCTGAACCCGCTCGCAATCCAGCGGCGGCAGCCTGTGCAATTTGTGCGGCTGTTACGATTGTATGGTTTCTTGTCCCCAGTTGGTTGTAGTTTCTGACTGGTTTTCGCCAGGACGGATCGTGATAATGAAAGCTAGATTTTGAAAATCGTTTTTCACTGTCCTGATCCGGGTGGCTCCTGCTGCACAGATCGTTGCTTCTGCAAAAAGAAACCACCCAATGTTCATAATCGAATGGATCCTTCACCTCGATCGTCATTTAGCGGAACTTGCGGTGTCGTTGGGACCGTGGTTATATGGTCTCTTGTTCGGAATCATTTTTTGTGAAACCGGCTTGATCGTGATGCCCTTTTTGCCAGGCGACTCATTGCTTTTCGCAGTTGGTGCTTTGGCAGCGAACGAAAACAGTCAACTTAATCTGCCGCTCTTGCTCGTTTTGCTGGTTGTCGCGGCGGTGTTAGGCGATGCCGTCAATTATTGGATTGGTCGCGTGATTGGCCCCAAAATTTTTCGCAGCGAAAATTCCCGCATATTGAACAAACAACATCTGTTGAGAGCGCAGCATTTTTACGAAAAGCATGGTGGCAAAGCCGTGTTGCTTGCTCGATTCCTTCCGATCCTTCGGACATTTGCTCCGTTTGTCGCTGGAATCGGCAAGATGAACTACTTGAAGTTCTGGATGTACAATGTTACTGGCGGTGTGTTGTGGGTGGGAATGTTTTTAATCGGTGGTTACGTTTTTGGAACGCGACCTTGGGTGAAAGACAATTTTCATTACGTGATTATTGCGATCATCGTATTGTCGTGCTTGCCAATCGCATTTGAATGGTATCGTGCGATGCGCGAGTCCAAGAGAGAAAGCACACCAGCTTAGATCGCGACCCTAATTTTCTTCAGTCGGCGAGAACTGGCGGGGTTGCATGATATACAGCGAAACCCTGCGTCGGAGAAAATGGCACGATCGATTCTTAATTCTCTGATCGTGATGATCGGTTCCAGCGGCTTGGCACTCGTCATCGGATTCATTTTGGCATTGGGCCTGTCTCGCGCTCAAGTCATCGGTCGCCGCACGCTTTTGTTCTTACTCGGCGGCTTTCTGTTTATTCCACTGTATGTTCAAGCGGGCGGTTGGAACGCGGGATTTGGAATTCAAGGCTGGTGGACACTTTCCCAAGTCACCGGCTCGCAAGAACCGTTGAAAGGTATCCAAGCAGTAGTCTGGATACATGCCATGGCTTGTGTGCCGTCCGTTGTCCTGATACTGATGTGCGGTTTTAACCGATCGATTCCAAATCGCGAAGACATGGCGATCATGGATGGCGGTACATGGAGTGTGCTGCGACGTGTTTGGTTACAAAGCAATTTTGGATGGATTGCGGCCGCGTTTGCTTGGTCGCTCGCGACGGTTGGCAACGACATGCTGGTTTCTAATCTTTACCAAGTTCGAACGGCGGTCGAGCAATTTTATCTCGATATCACCGTCGGGCAGTTTAGTACGGTTCAAGCCATTGTCGCTTGTATTCCAGCAATTCTGCTGGCAGTGACCTTTGGCCTGGTCGCTACGAAGCCACTGGATTTCCGTTCGCTTGAACGCGTAAGCTCGTTGTCGACGCGTCATTGGTTCGGAAGTACATGGGAGACGGTCGTTTGGTCGGTGGTCTGTTGGACGTTGGCGGCTGCCTCGCTACTATTGCCGATGGTTAGCTTGGTTATCAAAGCGGGCTGGGACGCAACGCGCGTTGACGGCGTGATCCAGCGCAAATGGCTACTTTCGCGGTTAACAGAATCTGTTTTTAGAAGCCCGATCGAATATCGTGAAGAGATGCTCTGGTCCCTGCAATTGGCCGTTTTCGCCTCGACATTGAGTCTGGTTGTAGCGTTAGTTGTCGTTCCTCGACTGCCAAGCAATCGTTGGCTGCGTGGCTCTATGTCCGGCGTGCTTGCCCTGATGGTGGCGATGCCTGGGCCGGCAGTGAACCTCATGTTGGCGTGGTTTTTTCTCGAAGCTCCGATACCATTTCTTTCAGTCCTCTATGATCGGACCTTGATACCCACTGTCATGGCGGTCGGATTTCGAGTCGTTCCTGTCGCAATTTTCTTGGTCACAATCAGTTGGTATCGATGGTACAACACGCACCGAGACTTATTAGTTATGGAAGGACCGAAAAACAGATTTGCAACACTCGTTCGATTTTTGAGAACGAATTGGGGCACCTTGATCGTCACATGGCTCTGGATTGCGGCGATGAGTTTCGCGGATTTCTCAAGTTACTCGCAGCTCCTGCCTCCGAGCGTCACCACCATTTCCAAACGCATTTTTGAGCTATTGCACTATGGCGTGCGATATCAAGAAGCCGGACTTTGTTTGTTCCTCGCAATTTGTGGAATGGTGATTGGCGGGTTCGCGATGATCCGATTTTCTGAGTTTCCACAGATTACTACGCCCACCGATGGTTTTCCTACGCCACCGAACGAATAAAAAAGGACAGCCGGCAAAAGCACGACTGTCCTTCATCGCAATTTTTTGATTGGTTAGAACCGATCAGTTACTTGACGTCGGTGTCGGCCATGTTGTTCTCGCTGACAGGCACGATCGTAAAAGTAAAATCGTCATCTACGAATTCAACGTGAATACCTTTTTGCTCTTCAAGACCACCTTTGAGAAGAACGGTTGCCAACGGATTTTGCAGACGGCGCTGAATC
>JANMNK010000542.1:0-21805 GCA_031373875.1 Pirellulaceae bacterium
CCTGTTAAGCGACTGACGGTAATTGCGATCTGAAAAACCGTCAGAGACAAGTTGGTCAACGCAAACCGATATTGGGTAGCCCAAAATTGACAAGGGAAAAAATTATTGACTTGAGGTGGGCCTAAGGCTAAATTAACGAACCGTGCGGTGTGCCGCAGAAACGTGATCGTTCATTTTTATTTAGGAGTTTTCTATGAGGCATAGAATGCGACCACGCGGATTCACTTTGGTGGAACTGCTCGTGGTGATTGCCATCATCGGTGTCCTCGTGGGTCTGTTGCTTCCGGCTGTACAAGCCGCTCGAGAAGCTGCGCGACGCATGAGTTGCTCAAACAATATTCGCCAGTGTGGATTGGCAGTATTGAATTATGAATCGACTTACAAAATGATTCCCACTGGAATTGGTGGCACAGGTGGTCCGTCATCCATTAACAATCCAACTACATGCAACATGCAGTCCATTTCGGCAAGCGTTGCACTGCTGGCTTTTATGGAAGAGGGTGCATTGTATAACCAAATCATGAATGGTTTTACGATGACCAGCGGTGATTTGAACGGACAGTCGGTGCCCGGTGGTCCGGCACCTTGGACAACGCTTAATGGCGGATACACCCCTTGGTGAACGCAAGTCGGTTCGCTGCGATGTCCATCCGATCCGGGTCGTGTTCCCGCTCAAGACATTTGGGCTGTAGCTCGTTCCAATTACGGTTTCAGTTTTGGTGACACTGTCGAAGGACTTCATTGGGATTGGAGCACGAACGCCAACCGGGGGATGTTTCAAGCGCGATATAACCACCGACTCGGTGACGCGACGGACGGACTTTCCAATACGATTTTGTTAGCAGAAATCGGAACGGAGAGCGGCGAACCAATCGTTCAAGGTAACACCATATATTTGAACGATCAAATCAAGAACAATCCTTCGCTGTGCAAGAATACTACTCGATTAAACCGTTACTTAAATCCTAATATCATCATCACCAAAGCAGACAATCGTCGTCGCGGTGGTCGATGGACCGACGGGCGACCGCAGTTTATGGGAGTCAATACCGTACTACCACCCAATAGTGCTTCGTGTACTTTCTACGATAATGACTGGGACTGGGGAATTTACTCGGTTACCAGTTATCATCCGGGTGGAGCACATGTTGTGATGGGTGACGTTGCAACCAAGTTCATTACAGACACCATCGATACGGGTAATTTGTTGGCTCGACCACCCAATTTTGAATCGCAAAACGGTGTTTTCGGAAAGAGCCCATTTGGAGCTTGGGGAGCGATGGGAACGCGAAACGGGGGCGAACCCGATCCCAATACGACCCGAGATTAATGCTTAGTCGTAGTTTTTCCTTAAGCCGCAAAGGCCAGGATCATCGTTCAAAAAGCCTGCTTTCGATCAAATCGAGGGCAGGCTTTTTTTTGTTGGCTTGCGTTGACGTTTGCAGGATGATCTACGGCAGCATTGGTCGGGAATTTAAAAGGTTCTTGTTAGAAGGCTGCTTGGCGACAAATTTGCCAAGCAGCCTTTCAAAGGATCACACAGGCATAGATCGACTAAGCCGAAAGAACGGACTTCAATTCCTTAGCAAACACCGTGTCCAAATCGGCAAGGTCTGCTTGCTTCGTTTCACGAGAATCCGACCAAGGGGACGAACCTCGCCTGACTCTTTGCAAAACCTCGACTGGGGCCGACGGTGTCGGTGAATAAGGAATTCCGTTTCGATTTTGAATTGGCTCAACTCCACGATTCGAAGAAGTCGACGACATGGGACGTTGAAGGATCGGCATGTCACCAATTCCGGGCAACGTCAGACCGCTTGCGGAAAACGGCACGTGCCGCTCGCCAGGGGCCAACGTCTCCTGCATTCCGTCATGCTCATCGTCGTGGTCAAACCCGAGGAGGTGCCCCAATTCGTGAGTAATGACGGACAACAGGTCAACACGATCCGTAACGGGCCCTGATTCAAACTCAATATCCGTTTTTGGCGAACGATCTACGTACCATCCATAACCTGCGGCGTTGCGGTCAATCCAAATAGTGTTGCCTTCCGCAATCCCCAAGGTTCGTCCGGCCAAGTTCGCTGTACGAATTTGGATGTCAAATTTCTGAATTTGGTCAGCAGCAATTTCGCCGGAGGCGATCCAACGATTCTTGGCCTCACTCAAATGCGTCAACAAATCATTGCGCGATAGTAGATCGCCCCTTGCTCCGCTTGGGCCAACAGGTCCTTCGACGGTCAGCCTTAATCGATCATCGTTAAGGATCGTGCCGACGCCTTGGCTGTCAATCAATGCCGCATTTACAACGGAAGATAGATTAACAAAGAAAGTCTCGTCGGGCTCGTAGCTACTGTCACCATATACTGTGATTCCGATGGTGCCCGAGCTTTGTCCTGCCGGTATTGTCAACGTGCCCGATTTCGAAGCGTAATCGCTACCTGCTGTTGCCGAACCATTGGCTGTCGCGTAACTCACCGTAGTGGCCAGACTCGCAGGAGCAGACAAACTGACCGTAAAAGTAAACGTCTTCGAGTTTCGTTTTCCCTCGGTCAGCGACACATCGTTAATCGACATAGTCGGCAAATCATCATCGACAATGGTACCCGCACCTTGCCCGTCATCGATCGTCGCGTTTGTGACGGCGGACAAGTTTACAACGTAGGTTTCATTGCCTTCAGATATATCATCACCTCGGATGGTCACACTGATTGTCTGCGTCAATGGATCGCCAGGAAGGAATGTCAAGGTTCCTGACGTTACATCGTAGTCGGAACCGCTTGTTGCCGATCCATTGGCTGTACCAAAATTCACGGTAACAATATCCGTAGTCGCCGCCGACAGGGAAACCGTAAAGATGGCAGACTGTGTGGATGAACCGTTGCCTTCGACAACACTGACATCCGTAATGTTCAAGCTTGGCAAACTGCCTCCCGGTGGGGCTATGGCGAGCGCTGCATCCACATCGAGTCGTCCACCCGTTACGGTGATTCCACTTAACGAAGTAGTCGGTCGCGCGCTAGCTAATATGGCGTTGCGAATATCATTTGCCGTCGCGCTCGGATATTTAGAGGCATACAGCGCAGCCGCTCCCGTTACATGGGGTGTTGCCATCGAGGTGCCGCTGTAGGACGAGTAACTATCCGTCGGAACCGAAGAAATAATCGCCGAACCTGGCGCGCCGATATCTACCGAATTGGCACCCCAACTTGAGAAAGACGATTTCGCTCCCGTGCTGGTAATAGATGCGACTGCGACCACCGCTTCGTAACCTGCTCCTGATACCGTTGAGTAGTTCGAAGGATAGCTGGACGAAGTATCGTTGTTCACGGCACTATTTCCTGCGGCTGCAACGAACAGGATTCCTTGGTTGGCTGCTCGCACGATGGCGTCAAGTAAACCTTGGGAAAAACCGCCTCCACCCCAAGAATTGTTACTGGCGACAATGTTGATTCCGTGCCTTGTTTTGAGGTCGGTCAGATAATCTAAAGCTTGAATTGCACCGGAAGTCGAACCACCCGTGGGCCCCAAGAACTTGGCCGAAATCATCGTGACAGCCCAATTCACTCCAGCCACGCCCGCCCCGTTACCACCTTCGCCACCAATCGTCCCGGCAACATGCGTTCCGTGATCGTCGGCAGTGCCGTCATAAGTCGAGTTGTCGTTGTAGAAAAAATCCCATCCGTGAGAGTCGTCGATATAGCCATTGCTGTCGTTATCAATGCCATCGACAGGATCAAAAGTATTCGTCCACGCATTTGCATCTAGATCGGGATGGGTGTATTGAAATCCTTCGTCGATGATTCCCACATAGACATTGCTCGATCCCGTGAATCCGTTATTCCAAGCTTTCTCAGATTGACTACCAAACTGATTTGTTGTGCCAGAGGGGCCGACCGCAGTTGGTGAGTCGTCGCCATACATTCCCCAAAGTTGGCCGTTCGAATAATACGTGTCGTTACTTACTGCTGCGGGGCGATAATTCCAGTTTGGTTCGGCGTACTTGACGTTGGGATTCTTCTTAAGATGTTCAATAGCCCGATCAACAGTTAGTCCTTGCGGTAGTTGCAGGCGCTCCATTGTGCCCAATCCCTGTTGCTTCATCGCATTGGTATGGATGGACTCGGTTACTAAGGCTCCAGGCAGGCCGCGCATTTGGGCAGCACTGTCCGCTTCGAGTACCGTGTTGTACTGCACTAAAACTTCGTTGGCAGCAAAATCTGCGGCCAAGAGATTTCGAAGCTCTAATTGCTCGAATCTGAGGCTTGCTCGAAAACGACTTTTCATCAAAGAGTTTGGAATACGATTGCGACGCGACATATCTTTCCTCCAACAACATTGTGATAAGCAAAAAAGTCTAAGTCGGTATCTCTAGGGCAGACTGTCAGTTGTGGAGCGACAAGTATGGGGGCGAGTGCGAATGGACCCGATCGCAACTTGATGAAAAGGTAGGCTGAAAGACTGCGGAGACCGATGGCAGCGTTTTAAACGATTGGGCGGAGAATGTCAAATTTTTGACCGACTGCATTGGCTTTTGAGACCAGTTATGCTCCACGTGCATGGGATAGACGAATGTTGGCGGGGAGACGAGTGGAACCGAGTGCAGAAAACAGTGGGACAGACGAATTTGCGGACAGATGAATGAAGACGGGGAGAGGAGCGAAGGCGGGGAAATGGAGAAAAACAGAGTGACAGACGAATTTTGGGACAGACGAATAAAGACGGGGATACGGATGACGTAGAGTGGTTGAATGATGGCGGGGGGAGGGATGGACTGGGGGCGTGAGCGGTTGATGAGATTCGGCAACTTGAAAGATATTTGCAGGCGATGGCGGTCGGTCGGCCACACTGGATCGCAGTTGTTGTGCTAACGACTGCGTATCAAATTGCCGTTTAGTGCAGTGTATTTCGGAGCCGTTATTTTTTCGGAAACGTCTACTCGAGTCTCGGAGACGGCTAGATGACTACGGGCTTGCCTAACTCGCGGCGAACGACGACCCATTGGCCGCAGTGCATTAGCCAATGGCTGCCTTGAATGGAAAACAATGCACCGAGCGAGGGCGCGTAGTCGATGCCTGTGGCTTTGTCCAAGTCGCTATCACTGACCGACGCAAGGAACTTTAGAGTTGCTTCGCGTTGTGCTTTGTAAGTCGCCATCAATTCCGATTTGTTAGCAAATTTGCTGGCATCATCGGAGGTCGCAGTATCGCGTTGATACTTTTCAGCAAGTCCCGCCGGCAGGGCTGGCATCTTGGCTTCGGGAATCTTGGACATCATTTCGTTTTCGGACACAACCAGATGGCCAACTTGCCAATTGATATGGTTGCAGGCCGTGTGGGGACGGTGCATCAGCTCGGAATCGGTCATATCATTCAAGTACGTCATGCATACATAGTCCGCCATATCCAAACCAACCTTGATCGCGTCTCGACTGTTCATCGAATTTGTCCTTGTAAAATTTCGTTCTCTTTGAGTCGTTGAAAACTCAAATTCGCTGTTAAACTATTACCGAATGCTCGACATCTTACCAATATTCGCAAACGCAAACATCCAGCGATCATACTAATTTCATTTGAAACCGCTTGATACGACCGCCGCAATACCGACCGGTACATCAACAAGTCCAACTTAACCCAAAGAGATACGATGCCTAAAGGTCGAGAAAGCGAGATGCCCGATGAGTCGCTTTGGCAGACTTTTTTTGATCCCGAGGTCGCGTTGCGCGAGTTGGATTGCGCGGGACAAGGCGATACGGTGGAGTTCGGATGCGGCTACGGAACGTTTACTTTACCTGCCGCCAAGATGATTTACGGAAACGTAGTAGCTTTCGATATCGATCCTGAAATGGTGCTCGCCACAATGCATTGCGCCGCACGATCGAATGCTGCAAATGTTTCTTGCATATGCCGTGACTTTATGGTCGAGGGCACTGGGTTTCCCGACGCTGCCTTTGCGTATGCCATGGCATTCAATATTTTACACATTGAAAACCCCACGCAGTTGCTTGGCGAAGCGATCCGCGTATTGGAACCGGGAGGCAAGCTGGCAATCATTCATTGGAAACGCGAAAATACTCCCCGCGGACCGTCGATCGCGATTCGCCCCTCGCCAGACCAATGCCGGCAATGGGGTGAGCAAGTCGGCTTTGAATTTGTTCGATATCAAGTTCTAACAGGCAGTCCCTGGCATTGGGGAATGATTCTGAGAAAACCGGAATGTGGCGACCCAGGCTGAATCAGCTACAATGTTCAGTAGATTAATCAATAAAGTCGTCAGTAAAACGAATTGACCAAACCCAGTCTTTTTTAATCGACGAACATTTCCCGCCTTTATAGCGAGTCTCGATCATGTTTATCCAATTGCACTATCGCTGGCTCATTGTACTTGCATTGGTTGCGTTACCTGTGTGGTCGCACGCTGATGATCGCCAAGCTGCAGAATTGTTTCCAAAGACGACCGCGATTTATATGGAAATCGACGGAGCCAAAGAAGTTCTCGAACATCCGTTTGTTCGCGACTTGATAGATTCGAAACCATTCCGCGCGGCATTGCGACAACCAGAAATCGTCAAGATGCGAGGCGGTCTGACTCTCGCCGAATTCGCCCTCGGCGACACTTTACCAAACTTGATTACTAAGATCGGAGCCAAAGGAATCAGTTTGGCAGTCGATACGGAAACCGAAGGCATCGCATTACTTGCTCATGCTGCGGACGAGAAACAACTATCTGCCTTGATGGATAAGATGTTGACGATGGCTCAGGAACAAGTCAAGAAGAATGGGCAGTCCGATCCAATCAAGTCGCAAGAATATCGCGGTGCTTACGCTTATCAAGTTGACAAAGCCCTTGTCGCGCGCTTTGGCGAATGGCTGATTGTTACCAATAAACAAGAATTGGGGAAATCGATTGTCGATCGCATGGTGGACAAGTCCGATGACCACATGAGTTCTAATGAGCGATTTCAACAAGCGCGACAGGCCAAGGACGCAAATAGAGATTCCGACAAGGATCGTGTTGCTTGGGCATTCGTCGATGTGCAAACGATTCGCGATTCCGGAAAAATACCTGATCTATTCAGCGGCAAATCCAAAGACCCAGGCGGCGAATTAATTCTGGGTGGATTGCTCGGCATCTTGCATCATACTCCCTATGCAATGGGTAGCCTGTTGCTGCAAGGAAAGGAAGCTCGCCTCTCGCTTGAGGTCCCGAACAATGCTGATTGGATCGGCGAGGAACGAGAATTCTTCTTTGGAGCCAAGGGTCAAGGCCGCGTGCTTCCCCTACTCGACGCATCGGAAACCGTCGCGAGTGTGAGCGCGTATCGCGACATTTCTGGAATGTGGTTGCGAGCAGGCGATCTTTTTAACCAAGAGGTGAACGATCAGCTATCGCAGGCCGAAAGTAATTTGGCGACTCTCTTTTCGGGCAAAGATTTTGCCGAAGATATCTTGGGGGCCATTCAACCGGAAATTCGCATCATCGCCACAAAGCAAAATTTTGCAGAGGGTACGCCAACTCCAGCAATCAAGCTGCCTCAATTCGCACTTGTCGCTCAGTTAAGAAATCCCGAGACTATGCAGCGAGAACTTCGTCGTATTTTCCAAAGCCTCGTTGGGTTCTTGAATATTGTCGGTGCGATGAACGGACAACCGCAACTCGAACTGGACTCGGAGAAAACGGATGGCGTTTCCTTGACGATGGCCACGTATTCTCCGGACGCTGACGAAAAGAACCTTGCAGAGCTTCCCATACAGTTCAACTTTTCGCCATGCATCGTTTTCAAAGACAAGAATGTTATCTTGTCGAGCACCATCGACTTGGCCAAAAAATTGGTGTCGCCTTCGGGTGCATTGTCGAATACATCGACCTCATCAACCGATTCGGGCAAACAATCCGCTAACAGCAACACGCTGCTGGAAATCCAAACTGCTGTCTTGAGCGAAATTTTGATCGCAAATAAAAAGCAAATTATCGCGAACAACATGCTAGAAAAAGGACAGTCAGCCGAGCAAGCCGAACAGGAGTTTAATGTCTTGCTGACCATCGCCGAGTTTTTCCAAAAAGCACGTCTCGATTTCCGGGCTACCGACCGAGCGGTTCTCGATGTCTCCCTTTTCGTCAAATAATATTCGAAAGTCATTCCATCGTGACGCAACAGAATGCACAAAGCGGATTGGATGAAGTGGAGCCCGATTGGGCTTGGCAAGCTTGGCAACCATCGGACAACGAACCGTGGAACGCTCATCGGATTGCTCATCTATACCGACGGGCCGGGTTCGGTGCTTCTCAACAGGAGATCGAGTCCGCCGAAAAATCCGACGTCACGGCCATCATTAAAAATCTGTTTCGCGAAGCAACCGATACCGATCGAGCTTCGCAGGAGTCAACGGATCTTGCCAAAGCGGTTCTTAACGGTGGCGACCCAAAGCAACTCGCCGGATGGTGGTTGCGATGGATGCGTGTTTCGCCTAACCCACTTCGCGAAAAAGCGACTTTGTTTTGGCACGGACATTTTGCAACGAGCGCCGACAAAGTAACCGATGTCGAATCCATGTTGGACCAAAATCAACTACTTCGCCAAAATGCTCTTGGCGATTTTAGTGAGATGGTGCGAGCGATCGCAAAAGATCCCGCGATGCTGCTCTATCTGGATAGTGCCTACAATCGCAAGGCCCATCCGAATGAAAATTTTGCACGCGAATTGCTTGAGCTTTTCTGCATGGGCGAAGGAAACTATAGCGAGAAAGACATCCAAGAACTCGCTCGTTGTTTTACTGGTTGGGAGATTCGGCGTAACCGGTATCGGTTTAATTCGTTCCAGCACGACAACGGCCAAAAGACGATTTTCGGCCAAGCCAATATTGAATCGGGCGAACAAGCGGTAGATGTGGTGCTGCAACAACCGGCAGTTGCCGATTTCATAGTTTCGAAATTGTTTCGATATTTCTTCCTCGATGAAGTCGCGATGCCAGCAAAGTTGCTCAAGCCGCTTGCAGAGCAAATGCGAGACGAGTCGCTGCAGATCGGAGGCGTGCTACGGCGAATGCTTTCGAGCAACTTGTTCTTTTCGGATATTGTGATCGCTGGCAAAGTTCGCTCGCCCGTCGATCTGGCCGTTTCTTTTCTTCGGTCTCTTGATGCTACAACGAATTACCGCAAGTTAGCCGAATCGCTAAATATTTTGGGCCAAGTCGTATTCTATCCGCCAAGTGTCAAAGGCTGGGATGGCGGTCGCGCTTGGATCAATTCATCGACATTGGTTGGTAGAGCCAACTTGATCCACCAAATAGTGCGCGATGAGAACACGCAATTCGAATCACTTCCTTTGGCCGACTGGGTTCGCAAACGCGGGATCAACGATACGGCCGACTTCGTCGATTTCATCTGTGGACAGGTGTTCGCAAAACAACCTCAGGCAACGGCCAAAAATAAGATCGTCGAATCGTGTAAAGACTCGGGCGGACGAAAATATGTTGAAGCCCTCAGCTTGTTGGCATCCCTTCCCGAAATCCAACTTAGCTGAGCAGTGCCAGTCAGCATTGAATGACGACAAGATTCCGTCCACATTACAACCAAAACGCACTTTGTGAAGAATTTTCATAACGAAAGACCATCATGGCCAAGTCACTTCGTAGCCACTCGTCACGTCCACTTCTGCAGAACAGAACTTCGCGTCGCACATTCCTCCAATCGACTCTAGCGGGCACGGCTGGAATCGCAATTGGATCGCAATTGCCTGAGTCCTGGCTGATGGCAGCAGCAAACCACTCTAAATCCGATCGTGTGATGGTCGTGATACAATTGACGGGCGGAAACGACGGACTGAATACAGTCGTTCCCTATCGCAATGAAGACTACAAAAAAGCCCGCCCGAAACTTGCGATCGCGCGCGCCGATGCCTTAAGTATCGACGACGACACCGGATTCCATCCATCGCTGAAAGGCGTCTCTGAACTTTTGCAGTCCGGACAATTTTCCGTGTTGCAAGGTGTCGGCTATGCGTCGCCAAATCGCTCCCATTTCGAGTCGATGGACATTTGGCACACTTGTCACCGAAAAGAGGATCGCAAGCGTGAAGGCTGGATTGGGAACTTACTCACATCGGCAACGGATTCCTCTAGCAGCGACGCGCCTGGTTTGCACCTCGGTACCGAGGCCCAACCATTGGCACTCGCCTCGCGCGATCTGCAAATCCCTTCGGTAGCGTCCATTGAACAGTTTCGCATGCAGATTGCCGACGACAAGCGACTTAAGGAAAGCGTCCATGAGTTGATCGACGCGAGCAACGATCAAGCAGGAAGTGACCTGCTGAATTTCATCCAGGCCGGTACGTCGTCCGCTTTGGCAGCCAGTGAACGATTGGATGCGGCGCTCAAATCGTCGCAAGACTCCGCTGATTTTCCCAAGTCAGCGTTGGGCGAAAAGCTGCGGATTGTTTCTCGTTTGATCTCAGCCGGGCTCAGCACTCGAGTCTACTATGTGACGCTGGACGGTTTTGATACCCATGCGCAGCAGCCCGATGCTCATGCCTCATTGCTAAAACAATGGTCCGAAGCGTTATCCAGTTTCTTGAAACAGATGGAGGCGAAGGGTCAAGCGGACCGTGTCTTGGTGATGACGTTCAGCGAGTTCGGACGACGCGTTGCTGAGAACGCCAGCGAAGGAACCGACCACGGAGCGGCTGCCCCCATGTTCTTGGCAGGCAAATCCGTCAAACCCGGGAGTGTCGGGAAACTGCCAAGTTTAACGGAGCTTGACGATGGCGACCTCCGATTCCATACCGATTTCCGGAGCGTTTATGCAACCTTGATCGAAGATTGGTTTGGAGGTCCTAGCGCGAAGATTCTCGGCGAACAATTCAAAAAACTTGATCTGCTGCGTACGACGTGATTTGCAATTGACGTTCCACTTTCCGGTAACCTTCCAAGTTCCAGCAACCCACAAAACGTTCGACGAATTCAAAACGCCGTGTTTGACAACTTTTGATCGGAGTAATCGACCATGCGGATGTTGATGGCGATTCTTGTTTGTAGCTTTACAGCAATTTCTACATCGATTATCAACTTGCCCGTTGTGCGTGCAGATGAGCTGGGTGGTGTGCCATCTCTCTTCATCGAAGGTTACACAGGACAAGTCAGTTACAAACCCGGAGACGAACTGACACTCCACGTTTCAACACCTGCAAGTGTATTTGGAGTTGAGATTAGCCGCGTCGGTGCGAAAACCGAATCCGTCTTCAAGCAAGCGGATATCCCAGGCAAAGTGTTTTCGATCCCCGAAAATGCATCGAGCCACGGCGGCGCCTGGCCGGTTGCCTTCAAGATGCCGATTCCCGCAGAATGGAGATCCGGATACTACCATGTCACTTTGCGAGTTGCGGATGGCGGTGGCAAGTTCGTTAATCGTGGCCCCCGAACCGCCGAATCGTCTTGCCTGTTTGTATTGCGCCCCGCCACACCCGGTGCAACATCCAAAGTCTTGTTGCAACTTAGCACCAACACATACAACGCGTACAACAACTGGGGCGGATACTCCCTGTACGCTTACAATGGCCACGCAAACGTTCAAGGTCATCGCGTCTCATTTCTCCGTCCGCCAACTTCACAGTATTGGAATTGGGAACAACCATTGGTCGCTTGGTGTGAATCGAACGGCATCGAATTGGAGTACAGCGCAAACCTCGATTTGGAGCAAAGACCGGAGGATCTGAAAGCTTATCGGCTTGTCCTCAGTGTTGGTCACGACGAATATTGGTCGTCTCCGATGCGAGACAATCTCGAGGCGTTTATAACGAACGGTGGAAACGTGGCGTTCTTTTCAGGTAACACCTGTTGCTGGCAAGTCCGCTCGGAGGACAAGGGCAACTCGCTGACTTGTTGGAAACAAAGCTTTGTCATGGACCCTGTTTACACCAGCGCAGATCATCGGTTGTTGTCGACGTTGTGGAGTCATCACTTGGTTAATCGGCCCGAAAATCAACTGACAGGCGTTGGTTTTCTTTCCGGCGGCTACCACCGATCGCACGGGCAGTTTATGGATGGGAAAGGATCGTACACGGTTCACCAACCCGATCATTGGCTGTTCACTGGCACTGGCCTCAAACAAGGAGACGAATTTGGTGCCAAAGATTCCATCGTCGGATACGAGTGCGATGGTTGCGAATTTGAAATGAAAGATGGTGTGCCCGTTCCAACCCATCGTGACGGCACGCCCGAGAGCTTCGTAATCCTGGGCAGTTGTCCAGCGCGTTGGCATCCGGACGACGCTTACTTTTATGATCGCTTTGAGCACGATCGCGTGGGGGCAGCCATTCTTGGCTCGTACACGCGTGGCGGAACGGTTGTAACCGTTGGCGCTACCGATTGGTCACACGGCTTGCGAGGCAAAGACCCTGCGGTAGAGAGAATCACTCGCAATATTTTTGAACGACTGTCAAAGTGATTAGGCAGATTCCTCGACAGGATTTGCCCTTGCCCCAAGTAGTGCAGCGCACTCAGATGAGACCTTTCGGTTGGTGAATGTTGGGGCAAGGACTCCGCGACGGGTACCAGTGCAACCGAGAACGATCGGACTGCAAGATGGTGTGAGTCTGGCCGAGCTGAACGCAATGAAAGCGATCCCTGGTGCGGAAGGAGTCACACTGGCGAAAGGGAGCATTGATCGTTCAGTGTTCAGGAATCTTTGGGAATTGAGCGATCATCATGGGATTGAGTATGGCTTAACCAAAGAACTGCTGGGCGATGGGACAACGGTTGGCGTGTCTAAAGCGGAGATTCAGGATCGGTAACCTACAACCCAATCGGAAGGATCGTAAAGCTTGGAGGTCACACACACCCAAGTTGCAATGCGATTCCAAGTTTTTACTACGACAAAGCTCGCAAGGGATTCTTTGGCGATATCGCGAATTTGAACCTCCTATTTCACCGCAGGCTCGATGGACCAGTTCCCCATAGGCGGATTATCTGGGGATCGGAATTCACTCAAACTACCCGTTATTATCCGAGCATAGGGAGATAAGTATGAATACGACTGATGTACCCAACGAGCTGTTTTGTTGATGCGGAATTCCAATGAAGGTGAGTCAAGGCAATTTCGGAATTGTAATCGAATGCGAGACTTGCGGCAGCTTTGTTTCAATTGAAAACCTCGCCGAATTTCAGAGACTAGCAGCCATATTAGACGCATACTGGGCGGACAAACAGAAGGAGTTCTCAAATGTGACTAATTAGCCCTTGCCCCAATTAGGCGATCGGGCATAGATTTTGTCGGGGCAGATGATGTTGTCGCTGCCGCGGCAGCACTTGAACGTATGACTGCCCGCCTCAAGGGATTGAAGTCTGGAGGTAATCACGCTGTCATGGAAGTCGAGGCGTTTGGATCAAGAGCGGGAAGCACTTGGAAAGGCCGTGGAGCACTCCCAGACTCTGACTTGGATATCATCATTCGTGACATTCCGGGCGCGTTTGAGACGGGTGCGAAGGGTAGTACAAAACTTCGAAAGCTTGTCGACGATATCAAGTACGACTTCTTCAACGAAACCGGCATTACGGTCGATTTGAAGGTTTGGACAGACGATCCGTTTATGCGATCTCGTATGGCCCCTCCATTTAAGAAACTGCAGGTCAATCGATGATTCAATTGAGAATAGATGGGATTGATACTGAGTACGACCTCGCTGGAACGATGTTCCAGAAGGTGCCATTCCCAGGCGGACATTCGTATTCATTGGACATAGCAGTCGACCCCGAGCTTTTTGAATTCCTCGGTCCGAACTTCAACTACGATCCCTCAAACGAGGACGTTGCGTCGTCTGTATTGAGTAGGTTGACGCGTATGCTCCGTGGAAGATCCAAACGAGTTTGCAGGTACTACCTCAATTCTATTGAAACGCTATCGGTCAGTTATGAGTTTCGTCTCCGGTTGACAGGAGTGTGTTCAGATGTAATCTGGACAAGCCCCAGTTAATGCAACTTCTGGTTCTGCGTACAATGCCGCCAACTTTGGCGAAGTACTTGGTAGTTGGTCCCGTGCAAACGGGTACATTCCTGCTCGAAATGTGGCTGGTCTAACGGTGAAGCAGGCGAAACAACTTGAAGCAAGAATTCTTGAAGTCATTCCCGGCGCTGAAGGCGTTCGCGTTTTTGGATCTAGGACACGAGGTGTTAGCACTTCCGACATCGACGTCGTTGTAAAAGGGGCAATCGATGCAAGTTCCTCCGCCTATAGAACTGGCGCTAAGAAGGTTCAGGATTTTGCAAAACAGCTAGGAATTCCAAAACCCGTTGATCGGCCACGTGTAGACATCAACGTGTCACCCTCTTATCGGTCATTCTTGAGATGGTCGAGTGAGAATGGAGACCCTTCGCGTGGACTTCCTCGATTGAAGAGAATGGAGTAGCCTTTGATGGTTGACTTAAGAATCGATGATACTGAAGAGAGTTTTGGTAGAGTTTGGGTACATATTCGAGATCCGGGAACAGAGCATAGCGTTCCTTATCGAGCGCGAGTTGCAATGAGCGATGTAGATTTCGTGTTCGACGCGACGGACAAAGGAGCAACAATCTCATGGAATGAGTACCTTCGTGAAGAGACAAGCGAACTTGGATCTATGATGCTTTCTTGCTATTTTGCAAAGATGCGGCAAATTACAGGAGAGACTGAAGCTGGATATCGATGGGTAATCGCGACACTAGACTCCGTAGTTGAAGACGAGGACGCGATTGAACTACGAGGCAGAGCGATTCCATTTGACGCTAGTAAATTCGCGCAGTAACACTCGAATCGCCTTGCCCCAAGTAGTGCACTGAACGCGGGCAATTTCGGCAAGGCAGTTCGTGGCGTTGCTACCCACTCCGCTGATGACGCGACAGACATCCTCCGCAAGATGGCACAGCAAGAATTCGGCGTGACCGCGCCAATCAAGGTCGTAGATGCTGCCAAATGGAGTTGGAAACGAGCTGCGGGAATCACTGGATTCATTGACGGAAAGGTAGCGGTGCGAATCCTAAACGGCCCCTTGAATCAGATTGCTGGAACAATGCGGCATGAAATGACCCATGTAATGCAATGGATACGGCATCCAAGACTCATGAACTGGTCCACGAGTCCATTAGCACCCGGATCAACCATTGGCCGATTCGTTGCGGAATGGCAAGCACATTCGGTCCATACGTTTGCGAAATCACCACTCCAAGGTGCATTGCGTGAAGCGTTTTCGCATCCACTTCAATGGGGAAGTGATTTGATCTACGTTGGAATTCTTGGCGGAGGCGTTTACTATGCGACTCGACCAAACAATCCTTAGTCTTTCGATTTCGGCGTTGGCCGTACTTGGCGCTTGGGCGTTCTTAATCTTCTGCGTACGACTTGCCAAAAGAACTCGTCAGCACTACGAGCTACAACAACTACGACGGGACGGGCGAACAGTGCCGAACGAACACTTGAATAGCGAAGCTGGTGTCGTACTTTGTGTCGAGGCGACGTCGCTACAATGTAGCGTTAAGTATTGGTGGGTTCCCGCCAGCACGCCGTTATCGAAAGAAGCGGTCGTTGAGAAGTGGATGGCCGGTGAAGCATTAGCATTCGATCGACAAAAGGAAATCGGGCGAATGGTTTTAGCAAATTTGGTTCCCAGGCAAGTTGTTCGATATCGAGAGGTTTCTCGCTTTAACACAAGTTAAGCCATGCCCCAGTTAGACCACTAGACCTGATGGACGCTCGTCCGGTGTCAGGTAAGACGGGGCTGTTTGGAAGTGTTCGGCTGACGCGTCGAGAGCTTTCGTCGATTAAGTCTGAGATGGCGGAACTCGGCGTTGGAGTTACGAAGAACGCTGATCGCTATCTTGATCGACTCGGAAAACAAACTGGCAGGCATATTCAAGCCGGGTTCGATAGAGAGACCGGAACCATTTTCTTACGAAAAGGTGCGGCGCAGTTTGAAGCGTTTCACGAAATGGCTCACGCCCGTCATTGGAAGCAGTTAGGCCCAGAAGCGTATGAAGGAATTGGGAAGTACGCGAGAGAATCCCACGTTTTCAACCAGATATGGAAAAATCGAACTCAGTTTAGTAAGCCCGAACTCCAGGACGCTATCAACTACATGCGACGACTCAAGCAAGCTCGACTCGACAACTTAATCGACTAGGACTTTCCAAACTATGACTATGACTGACGAAGAAATCATTTCAGTTGCACTTTCTGCGCTGAACGGCGACCAGAAGGGAGTGAACGTATCGACTGCCCATGTCAGATATCAAAAGCGGCACATGTCGCTCGATCGCAATCGCAGTGGTTGGGTTGTTTCGTTCAGCTTGGACGTACCCAAAGGCTTTGAACCGAATCTTTTACAAATCGAGGTATACGAAGATGATATGAGCACCCATATCCCTCGAATGCTGTAACCTAGCCTTGCCCCAAAGGGAGCAGCGACACTCAATGGCAGCTATCGCTTAACTTCGCCAGCTTTCGCACCTGATCGTGCTCGCATACTTTCTGAAATATCTGACCTCAAGGCGGCCTTCCGATCGAAGAACGGCACCTTCGTCCCGAAACTCAATGAAGCTCCGATAGACCCGGCAACCGGTCGCCGAATCTTCGGTGAATACAATTCGGCGACGAATACGATCACGTTCTACAAGGACTTCGATTTGAGTACGATGGCTCACGAGTTGCTTCATTTCAAGCAAGCAAACATGATGAACCGTCTTGGCAAGAACCTCGCCAAAACGCCAGATCAAATCCCAATTCTTGAGCGGCAAGTAGAACAATGGCTGTATGAGTGGACATTTACTCCTCGATTCTAGGAACGTCTGACTATGACTATCTATTGCATCAGCGACTACGGCAACGGCGTATTGAGTGGTGCCGTCTGTGATGGACGGGTTGCCTCGGAGATTGGGGACGAAGAGTTCGTTACTTACCATGATGCTGACGGCGCAGTTTGCCAGATACGTCAACGAGGTATGGCTGTTATCGCGAGCAACCCGACGGATGCCCTAACAGATTCAACAATAGACCAATCCCTGTTGAGAGCGGTACAGAACGCCACTGAATTCGAGCTCAAAGAATGTTCTCAAATTCTTGACGGGCGTTTTTTGTGTATACAACCGCAATTCATAGAGCACCAACAGTCCTGTCAACTTGAGTTGACTACGGCGCCGATAGGCGAGTTCCCAACTTTCGTTCGCGCCCTCGAGGAAATGCGGTGTTTCGAGGCAATGATCCACGGCTTAGATTCCGATCCGGGAAAGTTAAATCCGAAGGTGGCGCGACTAAGCGACGATTTAGCGGCGCGGGCGACGAACCTACGGTTATGGGAAGGATTGTTCATCCCCGCCTGCTTCCGGTATCACGACATTGACATTTATGGAATCGTAGAGACATGCGATTTGTCCGAAAACAAAGCCATCGTAAGATGGTTCAATGGGCCTGCGCAGTTAGCGAGCGGAACCGAGATATTGTGTCCTAGTGAATCAGATTCTCCTTGGAGGTTTGCCGTGGTTGTTTAACGTTTAGTTGATGCCCCAGTTAATGCAGCGAAGCCGCAACTCAACATACTGAATCCGAGCTTTACGCCAAATCAAACGGCGTTGAACAAGGTCACTGCGTTCGACTTCTACACGGGCCATGGTGGAATGGTTGCTGACGACGCACTTATGCACATGCGCGGCATTGATTTTTCACGGTCTGTCAGCGTTGTAGATGTTCCTTACGGTACGACTGCACAGCAACTCGGATATCCAGGTCGAATGGGGAATTACTTCTTGAGTATGGGCGAGACAGCGACAAGACTTGGAATCGAGCAAGGTGAGCGTGTTCCAATGCTGTTCCAAAGTTTGGGACCAACGAAGGCGTTGCAATCTACGACAAGCAACTTCGTTTGGGGTGTTGGTCCAACTCCAGGCGCTCGCGCTGGTATTCAGTACTACATTCCAAACAAGAACGTTTTCACTCCAATTTCGAGGTAGCTATGAGTCGTACTGAAGTGTTCAAAACCGTTCAAGGGAAATGCCTTGCCCTTGCGACTGGAAGCATGGAAGCGGTATTCGCGCCAATTCTCGATCAACTCAAGTACCTAATCGCGTTTGATTCGGGAGAACCTGTAGATCGGTCGATGATACAGAACATCGACATTGGCGTTCGTGCATTGAGAAACCTCGACGACATTTACCCAGAGCTAACGAAAGAGCTCTTCGATGTTCAGCGGAAAGCAGATCGAATGGCGGAAGAGATCGGAATGAAGAATCGACTCGCTGTCTGAATGCGTTCCTGAAACCGCCGGATAGTGATCGTGACCGAAGTAGCAATGCTTCAAGTCCGGCGGAATGTCAGTAGATGTTCCAATTCGTGATGTTCGAAGCGAGAAGATGGCTTGCGTTGTCGATGATGTTTGAACTGAGCACCGATGGCACGATGCCACCGGAAGGTTTTAGCAGGATGCGTCCCCCGTTTGAATCGTCGGGGCCGTTTGCGTTGGCCAGAGATGATAGAACTGAGATAGCGAGACATGGACGTCGAGCTGAAGACGGGCGGGATGGCAAGGATGCCAGTCGTACGCGATACGGACACGAAGCGGCAAATCAGGGAACAGGCTTCAGGAATCAGGTTTCAGTAAACAGCCAAGAAGAGTCTCCAACGAGAAAACCCAACGGCGTCCGGATCGTGTCCGACCCAGCGTAGCGAGTCCCGCCCAGCGGAGGCGGAGCACGAGCGGGGATGATGAGACGCTGTGCTGAAGTGCGAAGGGGGAAGTTCGAAGTTTGAACAGTTGCAAAGTGTCATTTACCGTTCCAATGTATCTAACTCGCAGCGTCGATTCATCCCCCGCGTGTCCGAAGGGCACGATGCCCGTAGGACCGTGCGTAGCCGAAGCCAGGGCAGGAGGACCGCTACAAAACAGATGAGGCCACGATGGCCGAATTCCGATTTTTTGAGGGGCGTAGCGGAGGGCGACGGGAGCCTTAGCGACCAAAGCCCGTAGCGGCGAAGTGCCAGCACTGTTGCAAGGCAGCGGCGAAGCGTTGACGTTCTGCAGGGATCGAAGCCAACCACGCCGCAAACCATCTACCAATTCTCCAAAGCAATCAACGTTCGCACTCGAAGCAACCTCCCCGCAGTACGGCATAAGCGCAGTCCGATGCAAATGGCGGTTGGAACCACCGACAGGCCCGCGGCTCGAAGCGCATCGGCCCTTAGCCTTGCCCGGTTTAGTGGACCCGGGTGTTGACAAGTCCTGTTGTGACCTGAAAAGCGATCGGCCGCTGCATTGAGTGACCGTTACTCGACTTCTTTCATCGAGACGCTAAGCGACCAACCGGCATTTGCGGCACAGTCTATCTAATCGCCAAATTCTTATGGGCACATCAAGTTGGTTTAGTTAGATGTCGATGTCCTATCGATTACATCTTGCTGTCAAATGGTCGGGTTGCGAAATCACTGAGATTGGAAAATGGAAAAAAAATACGATCTGCTTGTCATTGGCACGGGTCCGGGCGGTGAGGGTGCTGCCATGCAAGCCTCGAAAGGTGGCAAACGAGTCGCTGTAATCGAGAATTATGGTCGGATCGGTGGCGGCTGCACGCACTGGGGGACGATCCCAAGTAAAGCTCTACGCTTTTCGATATTTTCCATATCAGAAGCCATGGCCAATCCGATTTTGCGCGAGGCTGGCGTTAGCTGCATCCCCAGCTTTGAACAGTTACGCGCCAGTAGTCGATCGATAATTTCAAAACAAGAAGCGATGCGTCAAAGTTTCTACGATCGCAATCATGTGCCGGTCATGCATGGACGCGCAAGATTCGTGGATGCCAATACACTGGAAATCAACGACGACATCCAGATCCAAAGCGAACATATTGTCATAGCAACTGGCTCTCGTCCTTATCGACCCGCAAACGTGGACTTTAGCCATCCACGCATTTTCGATAGCGATACGATTTTGGAGATGAAGGGCAAGCCGCAAAGCTTAACCATTTACGGTGCTGGGGTCATCGGTTGCGAATACGCTTCGATGATTAGGAATCTTGGCATCAAGATCAATCTGATCAACACGCGCGACAAGCTGCTCGATTTTCTTGACGACGAAATCGTTGATGCGTTAGCGTATCACATGCGAGACTCGGGAATCGTCATCCGAAACAACGAAAGCATGTCAAGCGTCGTTGGAAACGATGACGGTGTTGTCGTGAATTTGGAAAGCGGCAAGCAAGTCAAATCCGACGTTTTCCTGTGGGCGAACGGTCGCACGGGAAACACCGATGGTCTAGGGCTTGAATTCATCAATGTCACGCCGGATAGTCGTGGCATGATTACTGTGAACCAGGACTATCAAACCACTTGCCCCAACGTCTACGCAGTCGGCGACGTTATTGGATACCCGTCGCTTGCAAGTGCTGCTTATATGCAGGGCAGGGCTGCGGCGCAGCATCTTCTCGGTGACAACAGGATTAGACTTGGACTGTCCGATATTCCGACCGGGATTTATACCAGCCCGGAAATCAGCTCTGTCGGCAAGACTGAGCGGGAATTGACAGCAGCGAAAATTCCTTACGAAGTGGGGCACACGCATTTCAAGAGCCTGGCACGCGCCCAGATAACCGGACGAACAACCGGCATGCTCAAACTGTTATTCCACCGGAAAACGCTTGAATTGCTCGGCGTGCATTGTTTCGGCGCGAATGCATCCGAAATAGTCCACATCGGACAAGCCATCATGAAACAACCGCCACCGAATAACTCGATTGAGTATTTCGTCAATACGACTTTCAATTACCCAACGATGGCCGAAGCGTATCGCGTGTCGGCCCTCAATGGAATGAATCGACTGTTCTAAGGCTTTGCGACGTCGCGCAGTGTTTTGTGACATTGAACACAACGAAGCGTCATTTGCATGTAAGCCAGTGTGACCGCATCCAAATCTTTTTCTTCGGCACCGCGATTGATCAAGTTCAGCGTGCGTTGAAACTCTTTGCTCTGGGCGCGATATTCTTCTGCCTGACGCACCATCCAACCTTCGTCTAGCGTTAGTTTACGAATCTGTTCCGTGTTCTTGCGAATCGTATCAAAGTTCGCCAGGGCGATTCCTTCCAAGATATTCTTTGCGGGCTCAAGCTTCATTCGCATGAAACCAGCCTTGGACGCCTGCCCAGGTTCTTGGCTAATCAAATATCCGCCAGCACCGATGAAGGACGACACCAACAAACCGATAACCACCGCTCGAACCTTCATGACCTGACTCCTTGATGAACGAAACTGGCTGAAAAAACCATCTGGTCAAACCACCGACTGCGCTCCATTCTTGCGAATTCCCCAGGGCCTGTCCATCCAGATAATTTGTGAAGAAAGACTGGAAAGCAGGCATCTTCTGAATGATGTATGGTCGTTCGGATACACCTACGCCAAGAAAACCCAGTGTCATTCACGTCTCTTGAGAACTCTAAGTTGCCAAAATCAAGCTAAGCTCAGGAGCGTTCCCGGCCATAAAAATCGTCGTCGCGAACCGAACTATTCGACAGCAATCAGCGTGAATGAAAAGTGAAAACATCGAGGTAATTTCATTCCGCTCGATAGGATGCCGCGGAGGATGGCGTGAATAAATGCGATACGGTGAGGGGCGCTCAATTCCTATGCGTTGCACCCCTGTTATCCACGGTCAATTCGGCTGTGCGCGAATTCAGAATGCGACCACTATAATTTCTTCTCGTTCCTCTGAAAATTGAACCACAAATCTCGAAGACTGCGCTCGCGTACGATCAATTTCTAGTGCAGCCATCCTTGTCGAACTGTGGCGCGTTACAATGAAATCTGAATT
>JANMNK010000547.1:0-4332 GCA_031373875.1 Pirellulaceae bacterium
GTCATGCCAGTATTCTTTTGAGCAATTCCACGGGAGCCGATTCGCATCCGGTACGACGAGCGGTTTGGATCCGTGATCGATTGTTGAACGACCCACCTGCACCGCCACCTCCCAACGTGCCCTCGTTGGCAGAGGCCAACCCCGAGTTTCACAAGCTGTCAGTTCGCGAACAATTGGAGATTCATCGTACGGTAGAATCCTGCAATCAGTGCCATCGGTCGCTTGACCCATGGGGCATCGCGATGGAGAACTTTGACGCTGTAGGGAAGTGGCGCACGGACATGCCGACGAACGCCGACGACGGCACCCAAACGAAAGCGGTCACCCCCACAGTAGTTCTGCCGGATGGTCGCGAAGTTGCTGGTGCCGATGGACTGCGCGAGTATTTGGCGGGGGAACGGAAAACGGAATTTGCACGATCGCTGGTGTCCCGTCTGCTAACCTATGCATTGGGCCGATCGTTGGAGTTGACGGATGAGACGGCGGTCGACCAAGTCTTGGAGCAGTTTGCTCAAGATGACTTTAGACTAAGGGGGCTGGTTCACAAAGTCGTATCGAGCGAACCGTTTCAAACAAAGTAAGTCAGCACGCCGGACCAAAGTGACCTTTAGACGAAAGAGACCATGACATGACGAAAAAATCCTGGCACATGGATCGTCGTACGTTTCTCATGGGGACCGGCGTGTCACTGGGGCTGCCGTGGTTGGAGTGCATGGCAAAAGGAAGCGAACCGACCACCTACGCGGATCAGCCGCCTCGTCGAATCTGTGCGTTGTACTTTGGATTTGGTGTGGCGCTACCTCCCGAGAATCATGAACACGCGCAATGGCGATGGTTCCCTCAAGGCGAAGGCAGCGAGTACCAATTCACGGAAACGTTGAAACCGCTGGAAGGCCAACGGAACAAGCTGACGATCATGGGCGGTCTCTCGCATCCTAACGGACGTCGAATGGGAGCCCACGACACGGCCGATACGTTTCTAACCGGCGCGTATTTGAACAACAAAAACTTGGTCAACACGATCTCGATCGATCAAGTCGTGGCGTCAAAAATTGGCGATCAGACTCGCTTTGCGTCGCTGGTGATGTCAACCGACGGCGGCGTGGGCGAACCGACTCGCTCCAGCACGCTTTCATACAATGACAAAGGACGTCCACTGCCAGCACTGCATCAGCCGCAGCAAATTTTCGATCGTTTCTTTGGCGCGGGCGATTCTGATACGATCGCGCAGCGGCGTCGGCTCCAGAGTGCTGCCAGCATGTTGGATCGAGTCCTGGATGATTCTCACTCGCTGCGAAATCGGTTGGGCAACCAGGATCGCGAAAAGCTGGACGAGTATCTCGCAGCCGTGCGACAGATCGAACAAGGTGTTGAACGATCGCAAAATTGGCTGGAGATCCCGCGTCCGGAATTGCGGGACGAAGATCGCGAGATTCTGCAACTGGATTCGGACGACAAAGCACCATTGCAGTTCATCCGCACCATGTACGACTTGATTTATTTGGCGTTTCGAACCGACTCAACACGCGTGGCGACGTACCAGATCACGAACATGGCCGACTGCTCGTCCAAGGCCGCCAAGTTTCCGCAATTGCAAGGCTTTAAGGATTCACTACATACCTTGGCTCACGAATGGGATAAACCCGGTGGTTCCGAACGTTTGGGACAATGGGATCGGTTCATGGCCGAGCAGTTCGCGTACTTTCTTAACCGACTGGATTCAGCGTCGGAACAGCACGGCACGTTACTCGATCATTCACTAGTGCTTTATGGAAGCAGCAATAGCGTGACCCACGACAACAACAACTATCCGTTGATCCTAGCCGGCGGGTCCGAGATGGGCCTTAAGCACGGTCGATTCATCAAGTTCAACGCACAAGTACCGATGTCGAATTTGTTCGTGACGATGCTGAATCGAGCAGGCATCGAGTGCCCAGCCTTCGCCGACAGCACGGGAGAATTGAACGAACTCCTGAGTTAGTCGCAGACCGAGTCGCCGATCAGAACTCCCCACGCCCAAGCGGACCGACACGATCTATGCCGCAATCGCAAACCTGTGTTTCTAACTTATTTCGCCCTTTTCTACACGCTGTTTCCAAACGTATCTGCGGGGGCACAAGTGCGTGTTATTCTGTCAAACCATCGGGCAAAATAAACGCAATTGGAAGTCCCCGATCACAGCAGGTTGTTTGGGGAAAGACTAGGCCCCACTGATGTCGCGAGCGAGTCTTTGTTGGAATTCATCTTGGCTAGGTGCGAAAGTGATCGATAGAAGATGACTTTGGCGATTCGGTACCAAAAGCATTCTCTCACCTTGCGGCCAAGGCTCAATGCACTGCCCTAGAACTGCTAGACCGCAGGTGACGCCGCCAGCAATTCGCGGGCTTTAGATTCGGCTTCGTAGCGACGACCACCGAAGCTCAGTCAGTGCTATGGTGTTACCTCGTTGTTCGCCCGACTCTTATCTCCCCTTCTCCTCGGTACTCCGAGGAGAAGGGGCAGGGGGATGAGGAGTCTTTGATCAATTTTTCCTAACGACAATCGCTTCAATGATCTGTAGTATTACATGCTCAGTCTCGTCAATGATTTGGTGCGTCCCCGTTGTTCGCTCAGACCCGCAATGGGCGGATTGGCTGGATCGACGACTCCGCGTGCGGTCAGCCAAGTCGTGCTGGCCGTGACCCGTCCCAGGGAATCGTACTTGGTGGTCGATTCCGAGAATGTTTTGGCGTCCGTCGGGTTCGAGTAGTCGGTTATGGTCGCCAAGTCCGAGACGGTGATCGAGTGAACGCTGCAATGATGTTGTGTGTCCCCATTGTCTCACCCGTCGCATTGTCTCACCGTTGAATCAATGACTCCTGACACGTTTGTTTTTTTCAATGACTCCTGACACGTTTTTTTTTCTCTCTTTTGTTTTTCTCTGACACCTTTGTTTTTCTCCAAGTCCGAGACGGTGATCGAGTGAACACTACGGCCACTTGAATCGCTGTTTCGGCTGGTTCCGTGGCCAAGCGGATCTTTGGAAGCCCTCTGCTTGACACAACAGGCATTATCGATCGTGGTCCAGGCATTGCCGTTGAAGTCGGTATGGGTCGCTTGCTTGTCGAGTAGGTCATACTCATAGGTCATACGTGAAGGATTCGGTTCCAACATCCGTGGTTCCCCGACGGCTACGAGCATGCGCAATCCAAACAGCAATACCCCCCACCCAAGTCAACCGGGATTTGCACTAATCCCGGCTTGCCGCAATTGGAGCAAGCAATATTTCTGTGTTCAAACATCTCCACAATATTTTGTTGATTTAACTCATACGGTAAATTCTTAATGTATCGCTCAAGTTGACTTATTAAAAATGGCCGTTCGTTTTCTCCTGATGACTCAATTGCTACTTTCAGACAATTGATGGCCGCCCTGAAATTACCGAGCCGTGACTGAACCGCACCGGCGATTGTAAGTAGCGGTATATCTTTGTTCGGTGGGCGGTCTGAGGCATTTTGAATTCTTGATAATGCCAAAATCAAGTTAGATTGAGACGGATTATCAGACCCAGCAACAAGGTGAGCCCAAAGTAACTGGCAAAAGCGATCATCGGGAAGAACCGCCAATGCGTTCTCGATATCAGCTCTAGCCCCCGTGAACTGACCGAGCAACATTCGACAAAATGATCTCCAGGCAAAATCAATTGGTTCGTTTCGTTCTGCAAGCAATCGCGTAAATTCACGCTCTGCCGAAAAAGCGTCGCTGGAATTCAAAAAAGCGAGTGCACTTTTCCGGATTCGATAATCAACCGTATTCACGATAATCCGCCATAGATTATTAGTTCATAATTAAGCAGCTTGTTTGGGAACCGTTCTAACTGGCCATCGAACCTTGGGGGTGCCTAAGAATTGGATGCTCTGGTCCAGTAGGTTCGACACCTGGGGGGTTTTTAGGTTTTGTTTCTGGAATTCGGGATATCGGAATTCTACAGACATTGCGAGGTGTCAGGAGTCATTGTTTTCGGCGAGTAACGTTCCAATCCTTCCCCAAGGATTCGCTCCAGGGCAATCGCATTTGGAATGAGTACGGCATAATTGTTGCGTTGAGTTTGGAGAAGTCAATCAAGCAGTGAATGCTTGCTAATTTGCTGATGGATCAGCGAGTTTTGGAACACTTTCTCTGGATGGATTTGTAATGCTTACAGCCGACTCGCCAATTTTTACAAGTTTCCGTTCGCTTCCCGATCCACGGCGTCCTGCGGCGAATTTGAAACACGATCTGTTCGACATGGTTGCTCTGACGCTTTGTGCGATCATCTGCAACGCAAATACTTGGGTGGATGTTGAACGGTTT
>JANMNK010000553.1:0-23138 GCA_031373875.1 Pirellulaceae bacterium
CGCGTGATCGATCGGGATTTGAATGACGCCGTCGATATCGTATTCGACGGGGTCTTCGGTCGTAATGAGTTTGTCTTCGATCGAATTCAATTCACTCAAAGCCGAGTACAAAGTGGTTGTTTTGCCCGATCCTGTCGGTCCCGTAACGAGAACAATGCCGTTGGGTCGATCGATGATCTTGCGAAATTGGCTCAAGATCATCTCGTCCATTCCGACCTTTTTAAGCTCCAGCGACACGACGGAGCGATCAAGAACCCGCATAACGACGCTTTCGCCGAACATCGTCGGCAATACGCTGACGCGCAAATCGATTGGGTGACCACCGACCATCAATTCGATTCGACCGTCCTGAGGCATGCGGCGTTCAGCAATATCGAGGTTGGCCATAACCTTGATGCGGGTTGTAATTGCAAATGCCAAGTGTCGGGGCGGCGGAACCATTTCGTACAGCACGCCTTCGGCCTTAATTCGAATGCGAAACTCATCTTCGAATGGTTCAAAGTGAATGTCGCTGGCGTGGTCTTTAATTGCCAAAAGAAGCACAAGGTTCAAGAGTTTGCGAACCGGAGCACTATCGGCAAGGGCTTCTGCACCGTCCAAGTCGAACGCGCCTTCGCCAGCGATTGCTTTGGCCGCCGCGAACAACTCCTGGTCCTCGGCCAATTGTTTAACGATGGTCTCAACGCTTTCCAAATCGGACGAATAATACCTCTCAATCGCACCGCGAATTTCTCGTTCCGTGGCGACGACCATCTCGATGTCGTAACCTAGAAATGTTCGCAATTCGTCTTGGATCGTTAGGTTTTGGGGATCGCATGTTGCAACGGTGAGCACCGAACCATCGAATCTAACGGGCACAACGCGGTACAATTGAGACATGGTTTCCGTCAGCTTTTCCAAGATATCTGGAGCAATCTTGGCGTCTGAAAGACTCACGACCTTCATGTTCATTTGCTCGGCCAGCGCCTGAGCCAATTGGTCGTCCGTGATCAAGGCCATTTCTTCGGCAATCTTGCCGAACAAAGCACCCGGCTGCTGTTGCTGCTCTTCCAACAACAGTTGCAGTTGCTCGTCGGTAATGAAACCCATGTCGACGAGAATCTGACCAATGCGACGAGATGCCATTTTGTTTTCCTAGACTTTACAAACGGATTAATTGCCTTTTTGGCCAAACGTCCATGCAACTGCAAAGGAGACGTCGACGGGAAAGGTCTTTCAAATTTCGAACCAGCGGTAAAGCAAACTGCAGTGCAAAGTGAATCGTTGCACGGTTCGCTTTACACCATTTTCGAACGAAGATTTACGATGTTCCATGATCGAAATCTTCGCCTTCTTCTTCGTCGATTACTCCGCGTCGTGCATTGACAATTCGCTTGGCCAAATCGTCAGGGCGGTGGGCTTTGGCCATGATGTCTTCGACCGTGACTTTGCCATCACGCCACAAGTTAAACAAAGCATCGTCCATCAAATTCATGCCGAACTTGGCACCGGTTTGAATGGCTGAACTGATACGGAAAGTCTTGTTTTCGCGTATCAAGTTCGCGATACCGGGTGTAACGACGAGGACTTCGTAGGCTGCACAGCGACCGCCACCGATTTTTGGGATCAACGTCTGAGCAACAACGCCGATCAAGGACGTGCTCAACTGGGTTCGAATTTGGTCCTGCAAGTTCCCTGGAAACGCGTCAATGATTCGGTTGACGGTACCTTGAGCACTATTGGTGTGCAAAGTTCCGAAAACGATGTGCCCGGTTTCTGCAGCCGTGATGGCGGCCGAAATTGTGTCCAAGTCTCGCATTTCACCGACCAGGATGACGTCGGGGTCCTGTCGCAAAGCGCGTCGGATGGCTTCGGAGAAACTGGGGACATCGACTCCAACCTCGCGTTGATTGATCGTCGATTTTATGTGTTCGTGATAGAATTCGATCGGGTCTTCGATGGTGATGATGTGATGATCGTGGCCTTCGTTGATAAAGTTAATCAAACTGGCCAACGTCGTACTCTTGCCGGACCCAGTCGGCCCTGTGACCAAGACCAATCCGCGGGGGCGCAATACCATCTTGACGACGGATTCGGGCAACCCCAGTTGCTCCGGCGTGAGCTTTTCATTCGGGATCTGTCGCAAAACCATCGAGATAAAGCCGCGTTGCTTGAAGATAGAAACACGGAAACGAGCTAATTCGCCGAACGCGAATCCGAAGTCCGAACTGCCGTTTTCTTGCAGTTCGCGCTGACACCGGTCTGGCGCGATTGACTTCATCAAAGCCACTGTGTCGTCGGGCTCGAGGACTTTGGTTTCCAATTTTCGCATCCGGCCGTGAAGCCGGAAAACGGGTGGCTGCCCCACAACGATATGAATATCGCTCGCGCCTTGCTTCACACAAGCTTGCAGCAGTTTGTCGATTAAGACAGTCGCCATTTGTCAATTCCAGTACAACAGCTAGTCAAAAAACGTTCGTGGTTAGGTGGTTTTCCGCAATTCGCACATTCCGCTCGGCATCTGGCTTCATTGTAGTCGACAGGCGCCAAATATTCCTCATTCCGTTCGATCAAAACACCCTGCAAGTTACCTCCAAAAGCCTTAAAAAATAGGGATTAGGGGGCCCTGATCGAATGTGCTGACCAAGCTCGCGGCTCTGGTTTATTCAAACTCCTTGAGCATGAGATTGATTGCACGCTGGTCTTGCTCGGTCTTTTTCGCGTTTCGGTAAACTTCCTCCAAGGTCGTAATTCCATTCAAAACTTTGCGTAATCCGTCGGTGTACAACGTGGTCATGCCCTCGCTAATCGCCAAATCGCGGATCTCCGCAGTCATCTTGCTTTGGAACATCGCTTCCCGAACCTTGTTGCTTACGATCATCAACTCGTAAATTCCGATTCGGCCGCGATAACCGGACTTCTGACAGTAAGGGCATCCTTTGCCTTTGGAGATCTTTTGACGCTTGGCTACCTCAGGGGGAATGCCAGCATCGTTGAGAACCGTGTCAGACAGGACGTGTGTTTGTTTGCAACGAGTACAAATTTTTCGAACCAGACGCTGAGCCAGCACGCCAACGACCGAGCTAGCCACCAAGTAAGCGGGCACACCCATGTCCGTCATACGCGTAACAGCACTGGGCGCATCGTTCGTGTGCAACGTACTGAAAACTAAGTGTCCAGTGAGAGAGGCCTGAATGCCCATGGAGGCCGTTTCCGTATCCCGCATTTCACCGACCAAGATGATGTTGGGGGCTTGCCGCAACATCGCGCGAATAATTCGGGCAAAGTCGAGCCCGATGTTATGGCGGACTTCCACTTGGTTGATACCCGGCAGATAGTATTCGACCGGGTCCTCCGCCGTAATGATCTTACGGTCAGGCCGGTTCAAAGCGTTCATAGCCGCATACAGAGTTGTCGTCTTACCAGACCCTGTCGGACCGGTTACCAATAAAATTCCGTTAGGTCGCTTAATAAGCTGAGTGAATAGTTTGAAGTCCCGCTCGCCCAACCCAAGCTGCCGTACCCCTACTTTGATGTTGTCTTTATCCAGCAATCGCATAACTGCCGATTGGCCGTGACTGGTGGGAATGATGCTTACTCGAAGATCCAGTTCTTTCTCGCCGACCGTAATCTTGATTCGTCCGTCCTGCGGTCTGCGGCGTTCCGAAATGTCCATCTTGGCCAGAATCTTGATACGGGACATGATTGCGCCCAGAAGTCGGCGAGGCGGGCTATCTCGTTCCACCAACACACCGTCGATTCGATACCGGATTCGGACCCGATCCTCAAACGGCTCAACGTGAATATCGGAAGCCCGCAACTGAACGGCTTCTTGAATCATGAGATGGACCAATTTGACGACGGGAGCGGAATCCGCATCCATCCCCTCATCTGAGGTCGCGTGATCTTCTTCGGTCTCGGTAAAGTCGATTTGGGTGTCGGTGAACTCCTGCAGCATCGAGTCAGCGGACTCGCCTTCGACCTGACCATAGTAGCGGTTAATGGCTTCTTGAATATGTTCCTTAGGAGCAAGTGCCGTTTCGACTTTACGGTTGAGAATGAACCGAAGCTTTTCAATGGTCTCAATATCGAACGGATCCGAAACGAGCACCTTAATCGTGTCGACGTCTTCGTCGACCGGGATAATCTGATTTTCACGGGCTACCGATTCAGGAACAAGCTGAATTACTGTGTCGGGAATCCTAAACGACTGCAAGTCTACATATTCGAATTTGTGGAATTCTGCCAATGCCCGGGTTACTTCTTCGGGCGATGCATAATGCAAGGCGACGAGACTATCTCCGACGGAGCGATTATCGGTTTTGGAAAGAGAAACAGCCTCTCTAAGCTGTTCAACCCCAATAATCCCCCTCGAAAGCAGAAGGTCTGTAAAGTCTCGCATGGGTTTGTCCATGTTTCGCTCCTAAGGGGAACCGATTTACGCGCAGCGGAAAAAGTACAATTTGTCAATGTGTATATTGATCGGAACCAATACAAAGTGTCAACGTACTTGTTGGATTCCTGATAAACTCAGTCATTCATTTTACAAAAACATCGGAAAAGGAAGTATCTGCAGTGAATCGTCCATGGGCTTTGGTTACCGGTGCGAGTTCCGGAATTGGGCAAGGAATCGCAATTCGTTTGGCAAAGGATGGATTCAATATAGTTGTAAATCACTTCCGACAACCGGAACTTGCCGAAGAAACCCTTCAAAGTGTTCAGGATTTCGGCGCAGACGGTTGGTCCTTTGACGCGGATGTTGGCGTTTCATCCGAAGTGACGGCGATGTTTCGAGAATTCATGGACCGAGATATTTCCTTGAGCGTTCTGGTCAACAACGCGGGAATTCAAACTTGGGCGAGCTTCCTCGAAATATCGGAAGAAGATTGGGATCGAACGATTAAAACGAATTTGAAGGGCACGTTCCTTTGTTCTCAGCAGGCCGCTCGCTTGATGATTTTGAATGGTTCGGGAAGCATTATCAACATCGGAAGCGGTGCTAATCGAGTCCCGTTTCCGAACTTGGTCGACTATTGTGCGAGCAAGGGCGGGATCGAAATGGTGACTCGCGTGGCAGCAATTGAACTTGGCAAACATGGAATTCGCGTGAACTGCGTTGCACCGGGCGCAATTGAAAATGAACGTACGCGCCGCGAAAGCCCTGGTTACGCCGAGACATGGTCCGGTGTCACACCTCTGGCGCGTTGCGGCACGATCGAAGATGTTGCCAGCGCCGTCTCTTACCTTGCCAGCCCGCAGTCGCCCTTCATTACAGGACAAACTCTCTTTGTCGACGGTGGTCTTTGGACGCGAGGCGTGTGGCCTTACGAGTAGGTCGACAAGTGTATGAGCACACAGCGCGACAAAACAATCTCGTTGCAAACCGTGCTGGTTGTGTTTTTTCTGGTTCTCAACGTGATCGTAACTGCCTATAGAGCTTCGCCATTTTGGGTTGGCGTGATCTTGTCTGAGATTCCACTTATCGCAGTGTTTGTATCGCAACTGCGATGCATGCATCTTTATAAATTATGCATAGGGATGTTCTTGACCTACTGCGCGACGTGCTGCTTTGTAATTGGCTGCAAGTTTTATTTCCACAGCAATGGTTTGGGGATGTCCACAGAATACGTCGTGGTCGCGTATGGGATTGCATTAGTTGGCTTCTTCACGTTTCACGCGATATTCGTATTGACTCGTCGCTGGACAGTTCCGATGCGCGAATGGATCGCCAAACCAACGGCCGATGAACTTGATGCAGGTGGATTTCAGTTTACAACTCGCAGGTTATTTTTTGCGACAACTGCAGCGGCGATCCTCATCACTCTTTTTCGGGCTTCGTGGCCAACAGATGACAATCCAAATCAATCGATCTATCCCAACGGGATTCGATTGTTTTCTCAAAAGCTGCTTCCGTTCATCGTTCTTCCGCCCTTTATTACCACAATGCTTCTAAATTCAAAAAGAAGAATCCAGATATGGGCGTTTATCGCCCTTGTTTTGGCTTTCGTTGCTACGACGTTTTATCAGGCGACATTGATGCAATCTGTTTGGCCTGTTTGGCGAAGCCAAATTTGGGCGAATCAGGATCCCTTCGAATTCTCCAGCTTGGTTCACTCGCTATCGCTGGACACCGGATACTTCGTAAGCCTCGCAGTCGTGTGCGTGTTATTTCGCATCGTGAATTGCCAGACACAGCAAGTATTCGGATTAACCATCAACTCCGATACCCGCTGACTCTAGTCGCTTTCGTTTCAACAGACATCCGCGTTCAGGACGTGGCGTCGGACGGGACGTGACATCAGAATTATTGCTGAGGAGTTGCCAACGCAATATGCAGTTCGCGAAGCTGCTTTTGCTCGACGGTTCCTGGTGCTTCGGTCATCATGTCCATGGCTCGCTGCGTTTTTGGGAACGCGATCACATCGCGAATATTGTCGAAGCCGCCGAACAACATGACGACGCGGTCGATCCCCAACGCGATCCCGCCGTGCGGTGGTGCACCAAATTGCAGCGCATCGAGCAAGAAACCAAAACGATCTTTGGCAAGATCGGCGGTAATTCCGAGCAAGTCGAATACTTGCTGCTGGGTTCCGCTGTCGTGAATACGAATGGTACCACCACCCGCTTCGTAACCGTTGACCACTAAATCGTACGCTTTGGCGCGACAAGCTGCCGGATTCTCGCTTAGCATTGCCAAATCTTGATCGCGTGGAGCCGTAAACGGATGGTGCATGGCAACCCATCGGTTTTCTTCGGCATCCCAGTCGAACATTGGGAATTCCACGATCCATGAAAAGTTCATTGCACCCGGCTCATACAATTTCAACTCCGCGCCGAGCCGACGTCGCAAACCGTTCAAGCCCTTGCACGTAACTGCCCAGGTATCGGCCAAAACCAACATCAAGTCACCTGGCTTGGCTTGGAATTCGGCTTTGATTTTTTCTAGCAGCGGGGGCTCGATGTTCTTGCTGATCGGCGACCAAAGACTGCCGTCCGCTTCGCAACGGAACCAAGCAAGACCTTTCGCACCATACTCGCGTTGAACCCACTCAGTTAGCTCGTCGATTCGTTTGCGCGAAAATTCTTCGGCACGAGCATCAACTTTTATGCCACGCACATGCCCCCCCGCATCAGCCGTCGAACGGAATACGCGAAAAGTCGTCTCGTAGGCGATCGATGTGAGATCGACAATTTCCATTCCAAACCGAAGATCCGGAGCATCGTGGCCGAACCGGCGCATCGCGTCGTCGTAGGTCATTCGAGGAAGCGGTAACTTGAGTTCGATATTCAGGAACTGCTTGGCCAGAATGGCCATTAAACCATCGATCATACCGATAATGTCTTCGGCATCGATGAAACTCATTTCAACGTCTAATTGAGTGAACTCGGGTTGGCGATCAGCGCGTAAATCCTCGTCTCGAAAACATCGCGCGACTTGGACGTAGCGATCGAACCCTGCAACCATCAGAATCTGTTTATACAGTTGTGGTGATTGCGGCAAAGCAAAAAAGTGGCTGCGATGCACGCGACTAGGCACTAAATAGTCGCGAGCACCTTCGGGGGTGCTGCGACCCAAGATAGGAGTTTCCACGTCGATAAAACGATTCTCTTCGAAGTAATCTCGCATCGCTTTGATGACTTGGCTTCGCAAGATCATGCTGCGTTGCATCTGCTCTCTTCGCAGATCGATATACCGATACTTGAGACGCAAATCTTCGCCTGGCAATTCGTCTTGATTAGGAAAGAACGGCGGCGTTTGCGATCGATTTAGAAGTTCGACTTTACTTGCTCTAAGTTCGATATCGCCCGTGACCAGTTTTTCGTTGACCTTGCCTTGAAGCCGATGCTCGACGGTGCCAGTGATTTTGACCACATCCTCGCCGCGAAGTTTTTGGGCCACATCGAATGCATCGGTGCCGCTTTCAGGAGCCACGACGACTTGCGTTTTGCCGTATCGATCTCGCAAGTCAATAAAAATGGCGCCGCCGTGATCGCGGGTCTTGTCGATCCAACCGCACAGCGTGACTTGCTGGCCTACATTTTCAACTCGAAGTTCACCACAGGTGTGGGATCGCATCATGACAAAGGTTCCAACTGTAAATGATTAATCAAAAAGATTCGTTGAACATCGCGCTACGTCGAGGTTGGCCAAACCAAGTTCACAAACGGTAACTCGACATCCAATAAAAAAACTGAACACAAAAATTTGCGTTCAGCAAGCGACAAGTCGCAAAGGTCAATTTTTGGTTTGGCAATCTTCTGACGAGCGCCTTCTGCTACAAATTGCTCGAAGGCCAAATTTTAGTCGACTTTTCGCGATTGGCTACGCCACTGAAGATTGGTGCATTTTCTGGATCAATTTGTCTTATTGCTCCAAAACTCATTGCGGGCTCATTGTCCTCGAGGGGGACTGGACGGTTTTAACTGTCCATTAAACTGAGCAGGATCGAATGGATCGGTTTTGCTGACCTGGCCACGTTCCATTGCTTCGAGACGTTCAATTTCTACCTCTAACGCACTGATGTCGTCTTTCGAGAGGTTGACGCCGCCGTCCGATGCAGCATTCCCCGCTCCCGCATTCCCCGCTGCGACGGCAGGTTGACCATTCACTTCCTGCATGATTTTCATTTGAGCCATTTTCTCTTGCCAAGGAAAATATCCGGCGTTGGATGCGTTGGAAGATTTCGCAGCATTCGATGGATTGTTCAGATTCTGATATTGCGAACTCTTGGTGGCTCCAATCCAAACTTGAAGCCGTTCTAAAAATTGACGATCACTTTGGTTGGTTGGATCGAAGCCACGAACCGTCTGAAGTCCATGAGGCGAAATAGCCATCTGAATTAGTTTGCTTTGCTGTGGCGCATCGGGGTTGATGTACTGTAATGACGATTCGAGTGCGCGGTCCGACGACGAGTTCGACCGTCGACTAACGGAGAACAATCGAAGTTTGGTCTTGGTATATTCCCCATGACATGCAGCTTGACCACAACGCATTTGGAGCATTGGCAAAATCGCGCTTCGAAATTCGCCGACTGCCGTGGCAGACAAGTTCATGGAATCGAACGCAATTTCCGCTGTTGCGGTCGTCACGGGTTGCTCAGTGTTTTTCTGAGGATCTGACTTCGCATTCGAAAGACCTGCAGCCGACCGGACTTCGGGTGAGTTCAACAACGCTTGGCGATATTGCTGCTCAAGTTGTTTGAATGTTTGCTGATCGCCGATTGCCCTTCGCAAATACAGAAAATGTTCTTCCGCCTCCAAGAGCAAATCATTGCGAATACACCAATTTGCCATATGCAAATGCTCGCCGACATCCCAACGCAGGTTCTTGTTTTTCTGAAAGTCATAAAGCTGGCGGAGTCGCGGTCCGAAAAATTCAATTTCACTGGCGCGAATCACTGCCTTGGCAGTCGAGTCCATTTCAACGGTGACTTTATCACCCGATTGATCGAGTTTCCCATGAAGTACATTGCCATTTTTCAATAAGCAGTAGACGGGTTCTGACGAACCAATCGGGATATTCTGTCCGAAAGCCATATCAGGGAGAACGAAACTCGAAATCAAGCAAGCAAAAATGACGACGTGACGGATCATGTGGCCCAGTCCTTGGACAAACTTTTGATGAGCGATGGCACCCCCGCCACGCTTACACAGGGACCGTAGTTGGATTTGGCTACTTCGGTCAAGATCAATTGGGGGTTTTGGCGAATCGGGGTGAGGAACAGCAGGCAAAGCGTTCCTGCCAGCGATTGCAATTAGCTGGAAGACTTCTGGCGAGGGACGTCACTTCAAAACGGACGACCGGATTTGCAATTTCCACTTCTTCAAGCCCCTGACAAATAGCCGAGTTTCGTGACAGAGGCCGGAAACCTAGCGCAAAAGCCTTGACCAATCGGTGTCTTGGCTCGAAACGACTGGGAATACGCGTGTTTGCGTTAAAAAGACTACCAGCCTTGGAAACTCTCGAATATGCTAGATAATACGAAAAACAAGAGCTGATGGTCGCTCATCTATTTGGTTGTCTTCGAGTTCTCTTAAGGAGCTGACAGGCAATTATTTGTTGGGTGAGACGTACTGTTGAACCTCAAAAGTCTTTGTTTCGTATCGTTCATCAAACCCATGCCGCCCTTTTCTTAACCTCATTTTTACTTCCAAAACATGCTGAATCTTCCACTACCTTTGGCGGCTACTGAATTCTGGATGACAACTTGGCTGACTCCCATCTGGCTTGTTGGGATGGGCGTTGGAACAGGATTAATTGCATTTGCTGCAGTTTTAGGAGTTCTTTGGTTACTTTCCAGAATTGCACCTTTGGAGCGATTCAGACGGAGTGGGTGGCCAGCACACGGTGCGGCATTCGCAATTTCTATTGTCCTGGGTGGACTGCTGGCTTGGTGGGCTCGCTCGTTTTTCCCTGTGGAGCCAACCGAAAACTCGACATCGGAATGGGCGCTAGTTGCCACAGCTCTCTGGATATTGTCTGCTCTCGTCTCATGGGCGCTGATTTTCTGCCCGAACCGACGATTGTTTGGCGAAGCTCGATCGTTGTTCTTTGAAGGGATCGGGGCGTTCTTGTTGCTTTCGCTGATTGTGATCTCAATCGCAGGTGTAATGTGTTCCGCGATTGTTAACCAACCCATTGAAACATTGGCGAGTTTGCAAGAACTATTTTCGACGGGCCAACGCTCGCAGACGGTAACGGTTGCAGGGATCGATCTTTCGAACGAAAACGCGTCACTAGAAAAGGTCGACATCAACTACGACTCGCCGCGATTGGTTGAAGTCGAGATCAAAAGCGATCGCAATATTTTGATGGCAGACGCCGCCAACCCCGGTTCATTCGCCATGAAGCCCGTCCGGGTCGAAGCGAATACGCCTTTGTCATGGCGTCGTCAAGGCGTTATTCCTCCGCCGCTACCAGTCTTAGAAGGGGCAGGCCTGTACATTCAAAACTATGAAATCGATCCCGCGACGGTAACGATAACTTGGCGGACCTTGCCGCCCGTGCCTCAGGTGATCACGATTATATTCGCAGCGATCACGGTTGTTTGTTTCGGACTGTTTTACATTGTTGTCGAAGGGATTTCGCCACGAGCGTCAGCGATAGCGTTGGCATCGGCAAAGAGCGAAGTTTCACAACCGCTGTTTTTCGTTCTCATGATCATGGGGCTTTGTTCGATTGGCCTGTTCGTGTTCATGCCGTTCAACACGTTTGGCGAAGATATCAAGTTACTAAAAGACTGCGGGATCACCGTGATTCTCGTGCTTAGCATGATTCAGGGAATTTGGTCCGCCAGTAGTTCGGTGAGTGAAGAAATCGAAGGCCGAACAGCTTTGACGGTCCTCAGTAAGCCAGTTTCGCGTACTGAGTTTATTATCGGGAAAATGGTCGGTGTGTTTTATATCTTGTTGCTCATGTTCGTCGTTTTAGGGGCATTCTTGCTCCTCGCAGTCGCTTATAAACCGCTGTATGACGCTCGTGAAGCTTCTCAAGAAACCCCAATGTGGCAGTTTTGTCATATGGAAGTCATGAGTACACTTCCTGGATTGGCCATGGCACTAGTTCAAGCCGGGGCCTTGAGTGCGTTCAGCGTGGCTATCGCAACGCGCGTCCCACAACTTGCAAACTTCGCGATCTGCTTTGCAATCTACTTGATTGGTCACCTGACCGAATCCATCGTTGCCAGCTCGGAAAGCGGTTTTGCGATTATCCAATTCGTCGGTCAACTGATCGCAGTGATCGTACCGAACTTGGAACATTTCTCGATGCAAGCTGCGATCGATTCGGGAAACCCAATCCCGATCTCCTACTTGTCAGGCACACTGATTTATGGAGTCCTCTACTCTGTGATCTTTATCTTGCTGGGCTTGCTGCTGTTCGAAGATCGAGACTTGGCGTAAGTAACAACCGTGATAGCCGCGTCTAAAAGTCAGAAATTGTCATTTGCCTCATTCTGCTTAGTAGACCGGATTTCATCAAACTCCGCGTTTCCGAAGTTTGAAAGGGCAGTTGCAGCGATCGTATAACCTGAACGAGTCGGTGCTTGAAAAGGCAGCGACTTTCTTGGGCTGCGACGATTCTTTTTCAATGCCGCCCTTATCTGACCAAGAACCCATTCGGACGTCTTTTCTAGACCCAGTCCCAGTCATTTGACTCTGTCAAAAAGCATCGGAGCATGACTAATTATTATATTCCCACCCAAGAACGACGACTTCAACTAAACTGAATGCATCAATTAAGTTGTAACAAGTACACACGTGCGTTGCATCGGCAAGCTGAAACCGTTGACTTTTGACAATGGCCGCGACTTACAATTGCCTCGGTTGCCAATCGCGTTTCACGAAATCCTGACAATCAATACTCGCGAGCAACTAAGTCGCGAAAACAATTAAGACTTTTCATTTTGCGGCTTCGACTTCGCCACAATATTCGCGCTGTGTGGCCGCACTGAATCGAATCAGCCTTGCTGAGTTGAAATCGGCATCATTGGAGTATCAACTGTGAATCAAACTTCGCTAGCTCGCTTGGCAAGCGTACTTCGCATTAACGGGACATTGGAGAATTGGATCGTAGGTGGGTTGATTGGTATCTTGTTACCCTTCTTCCTGTGCCTAGCAGGTTTGACTCTCGAATTACTCATCCAGGCCCAGAATGCAAATGTGCAACCACGACTGCAGCTTGGGCCGTGGCTGTCGATATCCAGTTCGTTCATCGGTGCTGACCAAAGCCCCTTGCGCGGTGCAGTTGTCCTCATCGGAGCGATGCTCTTAGTCGTTTCGCTCATGGCTTTGTTGTTGTGGTTTTTATATCGAGCGGCGACGATGCACTCGGTTTTGGCGATAACGCAGCTTTACCGCGAATTGTCTCGCAAGAGCCAAGAGTTGGCGGTGGTCCAAAGCGTATCGGGCCAACAAGCTGCTTTGCGGGTTGCCATCCAAGAGCAGTTTCCACTCCTTGCTGACGGATACATGCGATTGTTTCGAAGCATCCCGCGCCACATTATTCAAATCGTATGTTGCGTCGGACTTTCCCTCTTGATCGATCCAGTCTTAACAATATTGGGACTCACAATCCTTGGTCTTTTGTATCGACTCTACGATTGGTTGGAAAAGCGAGGTCGCAGTCGGCTGCCCGTTCTACGCGAACGAATCAAACTGTTCGAAGATCACTTGCTCGAACTTTGCGAGACAGGACCGCTATTAGCGACTGTGCATTCGGCAGATGCATTTGACAGTTCCCTGGAAAGTGACTTGCGGAGTTATCGCGAAGCCGCACAATCCAAGGCACTGCATGGACTTTGGAAAACTCCCTTGATGACCGTAGCGACGGGATTGGCAATTTGTTTATTTGTTTTTGTTCTAGCCATTCAAATTGTCGACACACAACGTCACTTTTCGTTGGCTTCGGGCCTCGTTTTGTTCGCTACACAACTGGTCGCTGCGGCATCGGCTATTCGATTGATACGTTTGCGAAAAAACATCTTGGATGCGCGTTTAGGGGCGGAAACAGTCCTCAAGTTTCTGGAACAGCCGATCCCGACGATTCCCACCGAAAAGACAATTAAAATGCCGCGATTGTCGCAACATGTCACGCTCGATCATATCACTTTGCGAGACAGCACCGGAAAGAAATTACTCGAAGATATTTCGATTCGCATGTGTCCCGGCCAATTGGTTTCGGTGGTGTCAAGCGATCATCTTCAAGCTCGCGCTTTTGCCGAATTGTTGTTGGGTTTTGGACGTCCCGCAAGCGGTCGACTTGTGTTCGACGACTGCCTATCGACGGACATTGACCTGAGCTCCATGCAACAACAGTGTATTTGGATTGCGGATGATGGTCCTATCGTGGCCGGTTCCATTGAAGAGAATTTGCGATCCGGAACCCAATCACAAACGATCATGCCGTTGAGCGATGCAGTGCGACAGGCTTACGTGCATGATGCCATCCAAGAAATGTCGGACGGATTATCGACGATGGTGACTCCCCATGATGGTCGCCTGCAAGCGGATTATTTATTTCGGCTTGGGATTGCTCGAGCCATGGTACGCCAGCCTTCGATTGTCGTTGCTGAGGAGCCCAAGGCTCGCGTCAAACTGGCGGTTGAAACGGAAACGTTATCCGCATTGAGGAACTTGACGGCGCAAGGCATGCTTGTCGTCGTTGTTCCGAATCGAATGTCGACGTTGCGAGACTCCGATTTAGTGATTGTCGTTCACGATCACAAAATTATTGCGAACGGGAAACACACGCAGCTTCTCGAGACAAGTGAGCTATACCGCCACTTCAATTACGTTCGTTTTTCGGCACTTCGCAACGTCGCAATCAATTGACGTTAGCTCAATATTTAGTTGTCTTGTCACTAAGCCGTCAATGAATCGCCATATCCTGCCATGCTGCTTCGAACCGAAGATAACAGGGTTCGGTATCGACCTACTAATTTGGACATGAGGAGCGCCATGTAGACATTGGCGACAAACGAAAGCATGAACAATATCGGTAGGAGTTTATCGCGCTGAGGCGCCGTTGTTCCTCCGGTGCCTGCTGTACGAGTGGCCAAACTATCCCCTGGCGATGATTGTGTTTGTGCACTCTGTTGTAATGCCGGTGTCGTCAAACTGCCAGGAGCATTCGGAATACCGACTCGGTTGTCTGCTAATCGCAGATCGTTTGTTGTGGACGGATTTTGGTTCGCCCCGGTTGGAAACCCTTGATCAAATGAAGATCCCGAGCGAGGAATTGCCCCAGCGTTGTTGATCGGGTTACTAAAGCTGTCACGATCGCCCCGCATCGCATCAACCTGACCGCTTGCGGGGAAAGTCTGACCGCTTGCGGGGAAAGTATTGTTCAGCGCAGGAGGACCAGACAAACCAGAATTACTTGCGGCGGTAGTTGGAAACGTAGGATTATTTGGGAATCCAGGATTTCGCGCAGAAGGAGGCAAACCGCCGCTTGTCACAACCGGCTGCTGCGCACTGGTTGCACTCCCTCCAACCGCAAGGGAACTTCCTGAAAAATCATTTAGGTTTACATAGGACGGCGGTGGGTTTGTGGTCGGAGGTAGCGCACTGGGATCCGACGGTAGCTGGCGGCTTCGATCGGGTAAGCTATCCCCATTTCCTGTTCGCGGGCTAAACGGATTTGCTGCCCCTACGGGTGGCTGTGCAGTCACAGGAGATTGAAAGGGTGGGGAAGAGATAGTGCCGGGGACCGTATTCGTGGTAGTGTCAGCTTCTCGGTTTCGATCGATCTCAACAAACTTGTCTTCGGTCTTACCAGACAGGGTTGCTAATGCATTTCCGGGCAATCGCGACTGACGTTCTCTTGCGGCTTGTTTTTGGAGATCACCAAGTTGCGTCAAGGTATGCGATCGCACAGGTGGTGCTTCGCTAATTTTCACAACCACGCGACTTACGAGTCCGACCAACTCGACGGGCATATTGCTTTCAAGTTCGTCGCCCGAGGTCAGCATCGTCTCGATAGCTGCAGGTGGTACATGCAGGATGTACGCGAACTTATTGTCCGCTTCCAAGTTCCAACCGAATTGAATGTTGGGCGAATCCGTGGGAGCAGGTGACGCACCAGGCACTTGTGCAAATGCTACAACGGCGATCAGCAAACCAAGTCCGTTCATATGCAGACCTCAACTTATCAAGCTTCTTCAAAATTTAATGCCAGCAAGCGACAGCATGTTACGTCAAAACAGGCCGGCAAGTAAAGACAGGTCCCTTTCAGCGAATGCGATGCACTTACTGAAATCGACAAACATCGCATCCGATCGAATGCTAGCAAACGCGATAAATCCATTCGAAAGAGTTAGACGCTCTTTTCTTTGCGGCGAGTTTCGATGACGTCAAAGGAATAGACTTTGCCTTTGTTGCATCCGGGACAAGCCGCAGCCGCTTCTTCCCACTTCTTAGGTGATCTTAGGTTTGAATCCCAAAAAGGCCAAGTGCGGCATTGAATTGGCCTAGCTTTATAAACGAGACACTTGCGCGTCGTGGTATCCAAGAAAATGCAATCGCCATCGGGATATTCGACGAGGCTCTTTCGGACGCCGACGCGGCGAACAAATTTTTCCTCAAATCCTTCGATGTTGTCTCCCATTTCCATCGACTGGGCCAGTGCAGCAATCTCTTCCTTGTTGACCCAGACATAGCCGGGAGCTCCTCCACAGCAGTCGCCACACTGCGTGCATTTGAAAGCTAGTCCGGCGGCATACCAAGGTTCTTCTTTGTTTGTGGCCAAGGGTCCCTCCCGCTTTTGTCGATATCGATCAGAAATGTTGTTCCAAGGACTGAATCGCCGCTTCAAGGCGATCAATATCCTTTGTTGTACTCGTGTGGCCCAAACTAATTCGCATAGTACCACCGGTTGCACTCGTGCCGAGATTATCATGGATCAATCCCGCGCAGTGAAGCCCAGCACGCACTTCGATTCCAAAACTACTATCAAATATCGAAGCTAATTCTTGCGGTGCGAGGGATTTACAGATCACGCTGAAAACCGGTACTCGATTTGCGAGTTGACTGGGGCCGATTATCTCGAACATGCGTGAGGCTTGCAAAATCGCTTGAACGCGTTCTTTCTGGTCTTCCATCCGAACGCGATGCTCATCAAACGCAGATTGGACCCACAAAACGCCGGACTCGAGTGATGCAATCGCTGGCATATTCAAATTCCCGGATTCCACAGCCTCTTGCCATCCAAAGGGCCCCTCTAAACGACTGCTATCCGTTCCCGTGCCACCGATCCAAGGAGATTCGAATTTGGCTGCCAGCTTTTGATTCAAGTAAAGTACGCCTGTGCCGAGCATCCCACAAGCGCCTTTGTGGCCTGGAAATGCCAGCATGTCGATTCCCATTTCCCGAACGTTGATCGGACAGTATCCGACAGTTTGAGCGGCATCCACAAAGAAACAGATCCCTCTTTGCGCTGCAAACCTCGCGACTTCTTGGATAGGTTGAATCGCACCTGTAACGTTCGAAGCGTGCGTTAATACGATCAATCGCGTTCGCGCGTTGCACGCGTCTTTCAATTCCTCAATATCGAACATTCCTTGATGGTCACAACCCGCTGCCGTCCATTCGATTTGGCGAGTCTTTGCAAGACAAGCAAGCGGCCGCAATACGCTGTTGTGTTCCGCACGACTTGTCACAACATGATCATTCTGGCCAAGCACACCGTATAGACCAGCTACCAAAGCTTGAGTGCCGTTGGCGGTGAACGCGATTTCGTCCGTACTTTCTGCTCCGATTAAATTCGCGATCCGTTTTCGCGCCGATAACAATAATCGCGACGCGAATTGACTGCTTTGATACACACCGCGACCGACGGATACCCCACAATTCGTTTGATAATCGATGGCAGCCTGCAAGACTCCAGGCGGCTTGGGCCAACCGGTCGCGGCATGATCCAAATAAACTCGATCGCCTTTATCGTTCCCAGTTGTCATTCACTCTCCCACGCAGTTTACTCGAGTCCAATTTGTTGATGTCCGGTAACTGTGGACGAGTATTACTTTTGGCAAACTATGTTCTGATGGTTCTGATGCGAAAACAATCAACCGCCGATTTGATACATGGCGCGATCAGGTGGTTTGAAGTCAATTTCGGAAATGCCATGCGCGGCAAATTTCTTTTGAACACATTGTTTCGCCAACTGAACGATCGCACTATCGGGGGCGTCGTTTTCCAAGCTAGGTCGAAGGTCCCATTCTTCTTTCCCAAAAAGACAATTTCGCAGTTTACCATCCGCCGTCAAACGAAGCCTGTCGCATGCGTTGCAGAATGGCTCAGAGACAGAATCGATAAAACCAACGGTTCCATTGCCGTCTGCATAGCGATAATCACTGGCTGGTTGACTTGGCTCGCTTCGTGCGCATTCAATGAGCGGTAAAACGGCTTGCGAAATTATCTCACGGATTTCTTTGCCCGAAATCATTTGATCCAAGCTCCATCGACGATCCGCGTCGAGAGGCATGAACTCGATGAATCGCAGTGGAAGCCGTCTTTCTCGGGCAAACTTTGCCAGGGGAACAACATCGTCCAAATTTACCCGCCGCAAGACTACAGTATTCAATCGGACATTGAGGCCCACATCCAATGCAGCTTGGATTCCTCGCAGAACGCTGTCCAATCCAGGGCGTCGGGAAAGCTCCTGGAACACTTCTTCGGATAGCGTATCGATCGAAATATTGACTCGCGTCAGTCCAGCCTGAGCGAGTTGCAACGCCTGTTGTTCCAAGAACATTCCGTTGGTGGTCAGTGCGATTTCTCGAATCGCGTCAATCGCTTTCAAGTTGGCCACTAATTCATGCAAGTTATTCCTCACAAGCGGTTCGCCACCTGTGAGGCGAATTTTTGTTATGCCAAGCGGAGCTAACGCATTAACGACACGCCGAATTTGTTCAAAGCTCAACAAGTTCGACGAGGGCATAAAGGAAACATTCGTCGCCGGCATGCAGTACTGGCAACGTAGGTTGCAACGATCGGTCACACTAATCCGCAACGCTCGATGAACACGACCGAACCGATCGATTAATTGGTCGTGTGACGAATTTTCGGCCTGCGAAAAACTGCGGCTCGCCGGTGTTAGGTCGGTGGATTTGAAGTCGGATTTCCCGGGCTTGACGTGGGATGAATCCAACTGGGTGCTTGACTGGTCCAATGCTCTTGTTTCCAAATAGGAACTTGACGTTTCAATTCGTCGATAAGCCACTTTGCCGCTTCAAATGCTGCCTCTCGATGAGGGCTCGCAACGACAACGGCAACACTGGCTTTTCCAATATCTACTCGACCCAAACGGTGAACGATCGCTACATGTTTGACGGGCCAGCGATCAATGGCCGCTCGCTCGAGTTCCTCTAGTTTACTCACTGCCATAGCCTGATAGGCATCATAAACTAGATGATCGGTCTCGCGATCCTTGGTCCATTGTCGCGTTGTCCCCAAAAAAAGTACAACCGCTCCGCAGTCCGCGCGATACGCATCATTAAGTATACGCTGTGTGTCGATTTCCGTACTTGTCAGTTCTATCATGCATCGGCCAAATTGAGAATTCCAACTCTGTTATGCTTTTCCGCCACTCTGAACAAGCTGACAATTTTGTTTCCAGAACGACTCGCGCAACCTACTCCAGACGAACATCGATGCGATTCATCCGCCGCTCACCGGTGGAATCATCGCAATTTCGCTGTGGCTGCTTACTATTGTATCATCCGCAACAAACTCGCGGTCGATCGCGAATCGACTACTTCCCAAAAGAGCCCGCAGGGCAGGGTAGGCTTCTCCAACTAATTTTCGCAACTCACCGACGGTAGGATCGGGGCCGACATCCAGTTCAATGCTGGATTTCTGACCGATATCTTGGGCTGCGGCAAAAAGTAGAATTTTCACTTTCATAATTCTTGGCAGTATTCGAAATCCAGTAAAACGAAATTGTCTCGACGGAAAATGCCTCTTGTTTTCACGGAAGCGACCTAATTCGCTCGGCCTACGCGAAACGACGAAGATTCTGTGGAAAACTACAAGACGGTTAGTCCTTCATTGCGTCGTTGAATCCAATTGCCGACTTCGGGCACCAATCCGTAGGCGTACGCTAATATGGCGATTGGATGAATCGTTGGTTTATCAACTCCCTGTTCCATTTGCAATTTGCAAGCAGTGCATTCAGTGCTGCCGATTTGAGCCGACGTTTGTTGCAACTTGCTAACGAGCCCCCACCCGATGCGTAAACTTGTTCGGTAATTTTCTCGCCTCAACCCATAAGTTCCGGCCATTCCGCTACAGCCCGCGTCGGCGGACTGCACGTTGATGCCGGGAATGAGTTTCAAGAGTTGTAATCCTGGTTGCTCGGGATCGATGGCGCGAAGGTGGCACGGTTGGTGGTAGAGTACGGAAATTGTCTGTGGTGAAAAATTCAATTCCAGTTCGTTCGCGTTGTGCAAGTTAAGCAAATATCGTCCGGCTTCCCATGTATGTTTGGAAACCAATTTTGCATCTTCATCGTCAAACAACTGCAAGTATTCATGTTGCAACGCGAGTGCAGCGGACGGCTCGGTTGTGACGATCTCGTATCCTTGGCGAACGGATTCAGCAAGTTTTTTAATCATCGGCTGAATGAGCTTTCGCGCACGAACAACGTCGCCCATTGCAATTTTGCTCATCCAGGAAATCGTAGGATACGATGGTACAAAAACGTCAATCTTCTGGTGCTTAAGAACATAGACCAACGCTTGGCCGAGCATCGGGTTGTGCCAACTGGCGTACTGATCCACAAAGAACAGAACTTTCTTGCCGCCAGAGCGTTTCGGTCGATTCAATCGCTTACGCGAGGCCCAACGATGAAATGGTTGCGCGGCAATTGCCGGCAATCGTCGACCTTGGGCGATCCCGGTGACTTTTTCGAGCAACCATCGCACTTGCTGATTTTCGAGTCCCCAGTTTGCAAGCTTAGGAAAGCGGCTGGCCATGGACGCGAGCAAGTCCAAACGAGTGAGCAGTAGCTCGTTCCATTCCAAGCCCTGCGTTGCGACATACTGTGCTTTGATTTCCGTCACGAGCTTTGGAATATCGACACTTGCAGGGCATTCGAGTCGACACTGGTGACATTGGAAGCACAGGTCGGCGAGCTTCTTCATTTCGTCGCTCGATATCGACGCGGCTGGCAACTGTCCGGACAGCAATCCTCGCATCGCATTCGATTTGCTCCGAGGAGAAGCTTCTTCGCCAAAGCCGATCCGAAACATGGGACACATTCGTTCGCCGGGATTTGTTGTACGGCATCGACCGCAACCGTTGCAACTGCGAGCAACTTGACTGATATCGTTCGTTTCATCCCATTTTAGAATCGGCAGAAAAGTCACTCGTGCGGGCGATGCAGCATCGTCGTCAGTTTCATCAATCGTCGCAGCAACGTCAACCGAATCGTTCGAAGCGACCTCTCCATTCGAAGTGTTCTCTGCTGTTCGATTGCCTGTAGGTCGCACTAACCGAAGCTGATCCTCACTGGGCCTAAGGTTTTCGTTAACCCTTTGAGGAGCGTCGGTCACCAGTTTGCCGGGATTGAGAATGCCTTTTGGATCAAACAGTTCCTTGATGCGTCGACAAATGGGATAGCGATCGCCGAGTTGCTGACGTGCAAACCAGCTTCGGCTTATCCCAACCGCATGTTCACCGGCAATGACGCCGTTAAACTCGATGACTTTTTCGTAGAGTCGATCCGACAATCGCTGCATCTTGGCGACATCGTCTTCATTAGCCAGATCCAAGAAAGGCCGGATGTGGATTTGACCATGGGATGCGTGGGCGAACAAAGTTGCTGTCACCCGCTCGGCTTTGAGGATATTCTGAATTTCGACCAAGAAGTCTGGCAATCGAACCGGGGCAACCGCAATGTCGTCTACAAATGGCAAAGGACGCGAAGATCCCTTCAACCTGTACAATCGCGGCACGACTTTACGGCAAAGCGTCCAATAAAGCGCACGCTCTTGAGCATCAAAGGTAATGCGAGACGATCCACTTGAAGGCGCGCGACGCTGAATCTTGTTGATCAGCGACATCAGTCGGTTACGAACGTCAGCGATTTCATCGCCTTGCTGTTCGATCAGCAACATTGCCTCAGCGCCCCTGGGCAATATATGATCGTATCGCGCGTCTGTTTCGCGAGCTATCTCGAGCAATCGACGGTCCATCAAGTCACAAGCTGCGACATCATCCTTCTGAGCTTCGACTGCAGCCCTCGCCGCTGTTTCCAGTCGATCGAAAAACAGTAACACGACGCCTCGCGCAACCGGGATACGTTCCAGCCGCACGGTAGCTTCGGTCATGATCGCCAACGTACCTTCCGCACCCGCTTGCAGTTTGGCCAAATTGACCATGTCGCCTTCGATTGCCGATTCAAGGCGGTAACCGCAACCACGAGCAACGCCACGCCAAGGCGTCTTGGCGATAACATCGGCATTTGCGTACAGCAATTGGCCAATCTCATTCGCAAGTCTTCCGACGGTATCGGTTGGTTGAAAAGGATCTTTCCATGAATGGCGTTCAAGTCGCGTTAGTTCGCCGTTTGGTAACACGACGCCTAACGATTCGACAACGCTGCCGGCACTTCCGTACCGTGGCCAGTGGCTTCCAGAAGTATCTACGGCGATAACGCTTCCCATCGTCGTCACTGATCGCGTGGCAGGATCTGGACCAAATAATAGTCCTTCGTTGGCCAGCATGCGGTTCAAATCCGCCAGTACCATTCCAGGCTGAACGCGGACTGACAGATTTTCTACATCGAGGTGAATCAGCCGTCGCATGAATCGCGAAAAGTCGATCACTAACCCCGGTCCTAGAGCTTGGCCTGCCAAGCCTGTTCCTGCACCGCGTGGAAAGAGTGGAATGGAGTTGTCGGCAGCATACTTTACGAGTTGTACGACATCCTCTGTGTGCCGGGGACGTACGACACCAAGCGGTTTAATCTCATAGACGCTCGCATCGCTGGCGTACAACTGCGAATACAGATCGCTACAATCAACATCGCCTTGCAGCAATCCTCGCAAATCAGCTTGTATTCGGTCTCGTTCGGGATTCATCTATTTATCATGACGTGAATCAGGGCCAAAGGTCTAGTGGGTGCTCCGGTTTAAGGGGATATCAGTTTGATTAGGGAACGGCAAGTGGATTTCAATTGATGGGGTCGAGAAGGAATAAATATTCAAGCCGATCGACCGAGAATACTACGGATCACCCCAGCAAAACTCCTAGAATACCTTACCTTTGTGAACGTTTGTCGCAGCGAGCGACTTTGCCCGAAAGCCATCGCTTTCGACAGTGACATAGTTTACGGCAAGGTGGACAGCCAAACTTAGTCGGCTTGGAAAGTTGAACCACGGCGAAAAGTTCTTCGACATATTCATTTTTCCACTTAGACTGTTGTGTAAAGCCGCGATTTATTTTTGGGAGAAAACAAGCGTGTCGCAACAATTTACTCGACGAATAATCCTTCGTTCTTTGGCTGGACTCGGAGTCGGAACGATTGCATTTCAGCGAGCACTCGCCCAAAGCGCGTCCAATGCCGCAGAGATCACGCCGGAAATGATCGCGCAAGCTCAGTGGATTGCACAAACTGAACTTTCGACTGAGGAGCAAGCCGAAGTTGCAAAAGCGGTAGG
>JANMNK010000594.1:0-4936 GCA_031373875.1 Pirellulaceae bacterium
GCGCGTTATCCATCACGGTTGACAATGGACGTGTCGTCAAATTGGAAGGTGCCGCGGATCATCCTATCACTCGAGGATTCGCTTGCGTCAAGACATATCGCTATCCAGAACGACAAGAGCACGCGGACCGACTGACAACGCCTCTCAAGCGAGTTGGAGCGAAAGGTGAAGGACGCTTTGAGCCCGTTTCTTGGGACGAAGCCCTCGACTCGATTGCAGACAAGATAGCATCCATCGTCACCCAACATGGCCCGCAATCGATCTTGCCCTACTGCTACGCAGGAACGATGGGGCTGGTTGAGGGCAAACATCCACTGACTTTTTTCCGCGCCCTTGGAGCTTTGGAACTCGACCAAACAATCTGTGCGACCACAGGTGGTGCTGCATGGGAGATGAACTATGGACACGCAAAGGTCAGTCCTGATCCGGAGGATTTAGTTCACGCTCGATGCATTATCCTATGGGGCATCAATGCCGCACGCAGCAATTCGCACATTATCCCGATCCTCAAAGAAGCTCGAAATCGCGGCGCACACATCCTGCACATCGACCCTTATCGCAATGAGACCAGCCGCTTTGCGGACGAACATTGGCAAATCCGAGTAGGCACGGATGCCGCATTGGCTTTGGCGATCGGCAATGAACTCATTCGCAATAATTGGCTGGACAAGGAGTACTTGGACCAATTCGCGATGGGATTTGATGAATACCGACAAGCTTGTGAAGCTTGGCCCATCGAGCGTGCCGCCGTGCATTGCGGCCTCGATGCGGAACGAATTCGAACTTTGATTCAAGCTTATGCGACTTCTCCGTCAAGCTTCATTAAGGTCGGCTATGGCATGACTCGCAACGAAGGTGGAGGCAATGCGATTCGAGCGATCACTTTGTTGCCGGCGTTGATCGGAGCATGGAAGCAGCCCGGAGGTGGGGCCGCGATTTCGACCAGCGGAGCATTTCATTTCAACACGCGTCACAGTGGCGGACACCATCTGATGCAACCCGGCGTTCGCCACGTCAATATGAATCTGCTGGCCAGCGAACTGGCTCGCACAGAAGACCCGATACGAGCCATGATCGTCTTCAATTCCAACCCGGCCGCAGTCGCACCCGACTCGGTTGCCGTGCGTGCCGGACTTCGTCGCGAAGACTTGTTCACCGTTGTCTTAGAACATTTCCAAACCGATACGGCTGACTTTGCGGACTATGTGTTACCAGCTACAACGTTCCTCGAACACACCGACATGTACACCGCATATGGCCACTACTACTTGCAGTGGTCCGAACCTGTCGTCGCTCCCCGGGGTCTCTCTCGACCAAATACGTGGATCTTTGCCGAGCTTGCCAAGCGATTAAGACTGACCGAACCAACCATTTACTGGACGGCAGAACAAATCGCTCGGGATTTGCTCGAATCGAATCATCCTTACATGCAGGGAATAACGTTTGAACGATTGAAAAAAGAGTTGTCGATTAAGCTTGCATTACCTCAACCGTTTCGACCGTATGCCGACGGTAGCCATTTTGCCGATCGCAAGATTCGGTTTTCTCCCGTACCGCGTCAGTTGGACTTCGAAGTCCAACCAACCGAAGAATATCCTTTCCGACTCATCTCGCCCCCAGGCCCTTACATTCTCAATACCTCGATGGGCAACCTCGAAAGCATTCGCAAGATGGCGGGCGGGGAACCGACGATGTTGATTCATCCAGCAGACGCCGCAAAGATCTCAATCGCACACGGTGACAAGGCCAAGATCACCAGTCCCAATGGCTCGATCATTCGCAAGATGCTCGTCTCCGAAGACACACTTCCTGGCGTCATCATTGCCGTCGGCCAATGGTGGCCCAAATTCGCCCCGGACGGCAAGAGCCTAAACGACCTTACCGATCAGCGTCTTACCGATCTAGGCGGCGGCAGCACTTTCGGGAATCCTACCGTTGCGGTCATGGCACTGGCAAAATAAAAAATGGTGAACGGCCGTACTGGCTGCCGACGAACTGGCGTCTGAGAACCGCCAATCCTCTCTACGCATTCATTTCGAGCAACGGGCGTGGGCGGTGGCGGATCACTCGATTTATCTCAGCCTGCGTACCACCCCAATCACGACGCCCATTACTTCGGCGTTATCTACGAAGATGGGTTGCATCTTAGCGTTGGCGGGTTGCAGGCGGATTCGGCCCGATTCGGGGAACCAGTATTTTAAAGTCGCTTCGGCTTCGGCGGTTTGCGCGACCACGATTTGGCCTGGATAAGCGTACGATTGCTTTTGAATGACGACATAATCACCGTCCGCAATATGAGCGTCGATCATCGAATCGCCGGTAACTTCTAATGCAAAACGATCTTCGCGATGCAACAAGTTCGCGAAATCGATGCGTTCGTCCTGCTGAATCGCCATCATGCATTGACCAGCTGCGACGCGACCGGCAAGCGGAATACCCGCGTTTGTATGCCGACGTGACGACTCCACAAGCTCTATTGCCCGTGATTTGTTGGCGGCCCGCCGGATAACGCCTTTCCGTTCAAGAGCACGCAAATGGCACATTACACCATTTGGGGATCGTATATCCAAATGTTCCCCAATTTCACGCACCGTCGGCCCATAACCGCGAGTAACGATCCGATCGCGTATGTATTCGTACACTATTTGTTGACGATCTGTCAGCGGACGGTTCATTGATTTACGTTATGCCTTTTTCCATTATGAACATCAAATCCTCGATTTCACTAGGTTTTCGCCGCTTAATGCCCGACTACTGAATTACCAAGTGAACGGCTGTACCAGAATATACACAAGTGTACAGCTATGTCTAGGCACAACGAATTCTCCAACCGATACCTGGGTTACCAAAGCGAATGCCGACTTAAGAATGCAGCAAACGCGAAATAGCAGCTAACTGCTCGGATCGAAAGACGATGGCTTGGTCAGAGTCTAGAGGGACGGGACAGATACGCTGAGCGATTGCGTCAAGCAACCGATCGACGCCTTGATCGGCAATGGCGGATGTACTAACGTCGATTCGGCAACCCAAGTCCTTCTCGCCAATGCGCAAATCGTGCTTGGTGCCAACGATCAAATTCTTCCCTGAACTTGCCGATTGAATTCCCCCATGGACCGCAACCCAACCTTCTGATTCATCCACCAAAATCAAAACCAAATCCGCGCTGTCTAGCTCTGATTTTGCGGCCGCGATTCCTTGCTGCTCAATCGCATCGGAACTTTCTCGAAAGCCCGCCGTATCGTGGATCAAAACAGGCCATCCATCGACACTCGTCAACTCTTCGACAACATCCCGTGTCGTTCCGGCTGTTTCATGCACGATGACCCGCGAATATCCCAAGATGGCATTGATCAGACTGCTCTTTCCAACATTCGGAGGACCAGCCACGACAACTTGATAAGGTTCAACAAGATGACGACCAATGGCAAAGCTCTTTTTTAGCTTCTCAATTCTTGCGCTCGCTTCATCGACTTGACCGCTTTTGACCAACTCCCGAACGGCCTGAACCTCGCGACTTAACGCACCGCGCCATTGATCAAGCAATATGCCCGCTGTCCTCTCCGTCTTCACTCGGACAAGATCTTCTTTGGCGGCAAGTCTGATAGCCTCCTCGCTGATTGCCTCCGAGCAGTCGTCTGCCGACACCATGTCAGCCGATGCGCCGCCAGCTTCTAAATCCGCGATGATGCGATTCGCAGCTTGAAGGCCGCCGTGACAATGAATCTCGATGCAGTCGTACTCTGTCCTGCAAACGACAACTTGTTCGCTAACCGATGAGCTTGGACTTTGCCAACTGCCAAAGCGAATGCGATTTATTTCGAGCGTCGCCCGCAAGCCAACGGGGGACCAATATCGCGCCACAACGTTCGCAGCTGCAGGACCTTGAACTTCAACAACGGCAATTGCAGCTGGCTCTGCCGAAGTTAACCGGCTAACAATTGTTCGCTCCTGACTCATGACGATTGTCCGCGATCCACGCGGCTCATTCGATCCAATCGCAATAGAAACTCCGCCTGCTCCAACTTAGGATCTTCGAAATAGAGTTTCAGCACGCCTTCGGATTTTAGTTTTCCAATCAAAGTGTGATGCTCAGCCAAGATTCGGCGCGATATCCTCTGTATTCTGGATCGCCGTAAAGTCCACGTCATGAAAATCATCGCAAAAATCAACATCGGCAGAAGCGAAAGAAAAATGCTGGTCGCTAACAGGCTTCCGCTTGGGTGCGGGAACTCGTCAAAGTGAGCTTGCATCGCCGTCAATGCGGACCGGCTTGCTTCGAAATACTGTCGATAAACAGATACGATTGGCCCCGATAGCATGCCCCAAAACATTGCAGTCGCCAACATTCCAGCGCATTGCAATCCAATTCGATTGGTGGCCGAGGCAGCGATCGCGCTTTCAAACAAGTTCACTGACTGCCCTTGTAGTTCTTCGATGCCGCCCAGCCGAACATTGGGCGTCGGTATCTTTGTTGGATCCACCGCATCACCCGTCTGCAGTCGAGATAACGCGACATAGAATTGGCGATTGATGGGTGTCAATCGATCTTCGATCCGCGATTTCAATCGATCGCGAATTCCGGTTTGCATTTCGGTAGAAATCTCTCTCGATTTCTGGACATTGCGAGCCCATGTCGCCAGCGCGCCGAAAAGTGACGGAACACTGCCACTTAGCGCGAGCACCACGCGGTCCCATGCACCTTGTGTGAAACCCAAGACGGAAATTACCGTCCGATACGGAAACCAAATGGGGCTGGTGTCCGAAATCATCTGCGCCCTCAATCGCCCTCGTACCGCCGTTTCTAACACAACCGTCGCACCCAACAATGATTCGACGACTTGTCCTGGCAATCGATCCGTTTCTTCGTGCATTCGCCGAACAGCTTCGGCCAATTGCGGCGTTTCGGATTCGACCAAGCGACCGACTTCATGTTGTA
>JANMNK010000621.1:0-3734 GCA_031373875.1 Pirellulaceae bacterium
TTCGACAAGCTGATTTGATCAGGAAATTACAAAAGGCGGCGGCTGACGCGAATCAAACGCCACCGGGACTGGTGAAAATAATCGCGAGTTAAGGAACGTCAGAACCTTCGCCCATCGGTTGTTTTTCGAGAATGGAATCCACCAAGCCATATTTCTTCGCTTCCTCGGCGGACAAGAAGAAATCGCGATCGGTATCTTTTTCGATTTGAGCTACCGTTTGTCCCGTATGTTTTGACAAAATCTCGTTGAGCATCTCACGGTTTCTGAGAATCTCTTGAGCTTGAATCTCGATATCGGAAACCTGCCCACCGACGCCGCCGTGAGGTTGATGCACCATAACTCGGCTATTTGGCAAGCAGAATCGTTTGCCTTTTGTTCCACCTGCTAACAATACGGCAGCGCCGCTAGCAGCCTGTCCAACGCAATAGGTTGCTACTGGGCAAGACAAAATCTGCATCGTGTCGTAAACGGCCAATGTCCCTACAACTTCGCCACCGGGCGAATTGATGTAAAGGTGAATATCTTTTCGTCGATTTTCGCTCTGCAAATACAGCAGCTTCATCACGACTTCATTCGCGTTTCCCGTATAGATTTCACCTTGCAGGAAAATGATTCTATTTTCGAGCAGCAAATCACCGAGGGTGAGTTGACGTTGACGCTGGTAGCTTTGAGCTCCGTACGCGCCTTGCGATGACCTTATAATCTGTTCGTGGTTCAAGGCATCATCCTTACTGACCAGAGAAAATTTCCGTTCACGTTCATCTAACAACTTTTACGAGCGGGAATCACGTCGACTATCCCTGCAACGTTTTGGTATCTCTGTAATGTTGGCGCTTTCGCTGAATTTGGCAAGTCCAGTCCTTGTGTGAAAAAGACTCATTGCAAAATAAAAAGCGGAGGCCAGATGACCTCCGCTTGCATTTAGGATTCTGCGAAACTGCCCAAGTTAGCTTTATGGATTAAGCTTGACAGCCGATCCGGGCTTTTGAACATCTTCGGGCTTTTCGTCGTACTTGGCTTCGGGAAGCTCTTGTGCAACTGGAGCGACGAGGAAATCGATCGCTGTTTCTTGAGGTTGTTTGGTAAGAAAACTCTTGTCTTCTTTCTTCGTGACTTTTGCTTCAGAGACGATCAAGTCGACAACTTTACGTTCGACGATTTGATTCCGAATCGCATCCATTTGGCCGGTTTTTTCTAAACGAGCACGAATTCTTCGCGGGCTCATTTCGCTTTGCTCGGCAATCAAATTGATTTCGGTATCGTACTCGTCAGCGTCGGCCTCGATCTTGGCGTCTTCAGCCAACTTTTCTAGCAAGAAATGCTCGCGAAGTGCTTTGATGGTCATTTCCTTGGCATTCTTGCGAGAGGCATTCATGTAAGAAGCCAAATCGTTCTCACCAAATCCACTACGACGCAATTCAAGAGCTTGACGTTGCAATTCGCGATTCGTTTGTCGCGAGACCAAGTCTTCTGGCAAATCCCAGTCTGCACCCTGTGTCAATTTCTCGGTGACTTGCTTTCGCAGGGATTGGTGTTGGTAGTATTTTTGTTGTTTGGTCAGCTCATCGCGAACGAAGTTCCTCAACTCTTGAGGATCGTCGAATCCGAGCATTTCCAATGTATTTGCATCCAAAGCGTCCACGCTCATTCGGCGAACTTCGACCAACTGAACTTCCATTTCAATTTCGGCACCACGAAGCGCTTCGTTGGATGCTCGTTCATCGATCGTAATCGTCGCCGTTCGGCTTTCACCTTCTTTTGCACCGGCCATCAACTCCACGAACTTATCGTAGGTTGCATCAGCAAAACTCAGCTTTTGACGCAGAACGATTTTTTCGCCTTCGAGATAAGTCAGAACGTTTCCGTTGCGACGGAACTCGATGTTCACGACCAACGTGTCGCCTTCTTCGGCGGCAGCATCAACTGCCTCGCCAAGTGCGAAACGTGACAACGTGCGACCTAACTGTTGGTCGATGTCTTTCTCTGTCAAATCGTATGAAGGCATCTCAAGTTCAAGACCCTTCCAGTTTGGCGTATCGAATTCTGGGCGAACTTCGATTTTGAATTCGTAGGTAAAATCGCCTTCGTCAGGGATTTCGATGACTTGGTAATCAAGATCGGGTTCGCTGATCGGAGAAAACTCACCGCCTTCGGTGACTTGAGCCAAGCTGTCCATAAGGACAGAACTCTTGACTTGCTCCTTCATTTGCTCCTTGAAACGGCTCTCGACAAGCTTTCGAGGTGCTTTGCCAGGTCGGAATCCAGGAAGCTCTGCCTTGGGAGTCAGATCGTCATAAGCCTTGCGAAAATAACGATCGACGTCTGCACGACTGACCGTCACAATCACGTGTCGTTGACAAGTACTAGGCTTGTCAATCTTGACACTCAAGTCCATTTTCTCTGTTTCAGCAGGCTTGTCGTTTAAATCGATTTGTTCAGTGTCGGCCATCTGAGAATCCGTTTTGCCAAAAAAAACGCAATGTAAAAAAAACAAAGGCAAGGTCGGTCCACAAAAGCGGGTGATGGGATTCGAACCCACGACAACAACGTTGGCAACGTTGTGCTCTACCAACTGAGCTACACCCGCAAGTGTTTTAATGGCCGAAACACTCGCCTTTTTTCAGCCGATGTTTGACCTAAATTTAAGGTCTCGGCGTCGTTTAACGAAGGGCGATTATAGATTTTATACGATCCGATGCAAGGGATGATGCGCGTTAAGTGAGCCTAAAAAATAAGGGCTTCCTAATTCCAGTGCAATTTCTTCGCGCAAACACCACCCCTTAGGCAATATTGCCAAAGACATTGGGATTCGAAGCTTTTTTGGCAATTTCCGCCGAGTGCCGCTTGTTGGATGACTCTCAACATCTCAAAACAACACTACTTCCCCACCAAGAACTTCTGGAGCATCGATCGTGAACCTCGATTTTGGGCTCATCCCGCGTCAGATGGTCACATTTTTAATCGCGTATGGCATCGGCTTGTTTCTCGTCCCTGGCGTCAAAATCGCCCAAGCGGGCGCGACGTCCAGCCAATGGGTAGTTGCAGTTAACGGCCAGTCGCTCAATTCGAAAACCTTAGCGAACTATTTCATCCAGCTCCGAAATATTCCCGCTTGCAATGTCATCGTCTTAGACAAAGTACCTGATCGAGAAAAGATTGACATCGACGAGTTTCGAGACTTGATCCTAAACCCGCTCCTGCAAGAAATCGAAAAGCGAGGTTTGCAACGTCACATTCAAGGCATCGCGTACTCCGCCGACTTTCCGACGGCAATCGACCTTAGCAAGGATCTAGCCAACCTAAAAGATCGCCCTTATTTCTTGACGCCAGTTGGCTCTCTAAATGGGCTAACGTATCTCTATCGATTCTGTCTGGCCAAGGACCCGAATCTTTTAGCCTTTGGCAGCAATCTGTACGGTGCAACAACTTGTGCTCGGTTGTTCGCGCAGCCTTTCGGTGGCGATCTCGCAAAGAATTGGACCGAGGCTCAGACACTTGTAAAAAACGGCGAGCACGAGAAAGCAGCAATCGGCCTCCGTGACTTATTCGAAAAACATCCTCGACAGTTTCCGGTAGCTTATCAAGCGGCTACACAATTCGCAATGGCAGACAAAACAGACTTGGCGTTGGAGATGCTGGAAAAAGCGATTGGTGCGGGATGGACTTTTCGCGACAAGATGGCGTCCGAGCCAGCCTTCGAAAAACTAAAGGGCAACAATCGCTTTTCGCTGTTC
>JANMNK010000632.1:0-5545 GCA_031373875.1 Pirellulaceae bacterium
GAAGAACGCATCTTTGCCGATGAGCTTCCTGATGAACTTGCCGATATTTCCGTCAAAGTTAACGTGACACCGGGAAAGCGGCTTCGAATCTTGGTCAGTTCGGATTCCAGCCTTGCAGCCGGAACTAAGGTACAATGGACACAACCGCGACTCGAACGCTAATTATTCAGGTCGTTCGGAATATCGGGTGCGACGGCTGATCTGCTGTCGCCACGCACGTGGCCACTTTATTTTGCATGGAGCTCTGGCCCACATGGATATTAAATTGAAGCAGACCAAAGTTTACACAGCGTTATCCTGTGTCCTAGCGTGTGCATTGGCATCGTACGTGCCCGCTGGGGACGACGTACCGACACCAAGTGCTGCTGTCCTCGAAGCGGAAACCGCTCGCATTGCCGCGATTCAAATAGCATCGCGTTGCACGGTGGCCGTTTTCGGAATGGATGGCCAAGGCGGTGGAAGCGGCGTTGTCATTTCCGCTGACGGATATGTGGTCACGAATTTCCATGTGACGAATCCTTGTGGGCAACGCATGCGCTGTGGATTGTCCGATGGCAAGCTTTACGATTCAGTTATTGTCGGCATCGATCCGACAGGTGACGTTGCCCTGGTGAAAATGTATGGCCGCGATGACTTTCCCGTGGCCACTATTGCGGACAGTGACACCGTTCGAGCAGGCCACTGGTGTTTTGCCGTTGGCAATCCTTTTTTGCTGGCCACGAATTTGCAACCGACCGTGACCTATGGGCTGGTGAGTGGCGTTCATCGTTATCAATATCCTGCTGGCACGATCCTTGAGTACACCGATTGCATTCAGACGGATGCGGCGATCAACCCAGGTAATTCAGGTGGTCCATTGTTCAATGCTAATGGCGATTTGATAGGGATTAACGGACGCTGTTCCTTTGAAAAGCGTGGGCGCGTGAATGTTGGCGTCGGCTATGCGATTTCGATCAACCAAGTCATGAACTTCATCGGTCATTTGCGTTCCGGAGCAATCGTCGACCATGCCACACTGGGCTTTACGGTTGCTACGAGCGCCGAAGGGCAAGTTGTCGTATCCAACATTCTTGAGTCGAGCGACGCATATCGGCGAGGTGTACGATATGGCGACACGATTATGAAACTTGCCAATCGCGACATCAACACTGTTAACCAGCTCAAGAACATCGTCGGTATTTTTCCTTCAGGCTGGCGCATCCCGATCACTTTTTCGCACGCTGGCGAGTCGACAGAAACCTATCTCCGGCTTCAGCGATTGCACACGCTGGCGGAAATGAAGGCGCTCGCCGGAGAAGAAATCGAACCGGATCCGATTCCGAAACAAGTCCCCGACGAACAGAAACCCGAAGGCGAGAAAAAACCGGGCGATGAACAGTCGGATGAACCCCAAGCTAAGGACAAAAAAGAGGCGGAGGCCAACCAGGAATTCTTAAAAGACAAATTTGTCGCCCGCGAAGGCTTTGCGAATTATCACTTCAATACAGTGGAGTTGGACCGAGTATTCTCTAATCAACGTCAACTAGGAACTTGGTCAGGAAAATCCAAAACTTGGCGAATCGAAGGCAAAGTATTCGGGGAGCAGACTGCGTTTACGGCGGAGTTGGGTGAAAGCGAGCTTATTGCAAAATTAGGCGACTCCGATCTCAAAATTGCATCAGACAAAGGCTGGGCTAAGGCTATCGACAATCAGTCGCTGGAATCTTTTCTCATCGGCTTAAAGCTGTATCAACAGTGGTTGTTGGTCGGACCCAAAGCGATGGGGGATGTAATTTATGTTGGCACCGCTCCTGTAATCGGTGACCGTGGCCTGATGGATGTCGTTCGTGTTGCATCCGGCGAAGTGGACGCACGTTTCTTGATCAGCCCCGTCGACGGGACAATTCAATCGCTTGAAATTGAAGCCGACGAAGATCGCGATCCAGCGGAAGTTTATTTTCGGGATTATCAAACGGTCGATGGCCTCCGCGTGCCTACCAAGGTACTTCTACAATTTGGAACCGAGGTTCTGTTGGGTGTAACCGAAGCCTCCGTGACGTTTCCCGCACCCGATTTGGCAGGAAAGGATTCTGAATGAACAACACGCTAGCTTTACAAAAATCGATTCTAGTTTCGTTTATGGCGATGGTCCTTTTATCGCCTACCCGTGGCAGCGAAACCGCTGTGCAATTGAGCGCAGATCAGACGAAGTTATCGGCAGAATTGCTCGGGACCTTGGACGATGTTCAGACGCGCGTTGTCAAGATTTATGGAGCGGGGCTTGGCAAAGGGCTCGAAAGTTACCAAAGCGGATTTTTTGTTTCTGCCGACGGCCTCGTGTTGACCTCGTGGAGCACGGTGCTGGATGTAGACAAAGTTCGCATCGTATCGTCCGATGGCAAGAAATGGGATGCATCGCTAGTTGGCGTTGATCCTGTGTCGGAGCTGGCGTTGCTCAAGATAGAAGCCGATGGATTGCCCTTTTTCGCGATGAATTCCGAGAAAGAGATCGAGCTTGGCGACCGAGTCTTCGCCGTAAGCAACCTGTTTGGAATTGCGACCGGTGATGAAGCTTCGAGCGTACAAAAGGGTGTCGTCATGGCTCGTGGACCTTTGCAAGCTAGTCGCGGCACGATCAAAACCATGTATCGCGGCGAAGTGATTTTTATCGATGTAATGACCAACAATCCTGGAGCCAAAGGCGGCGCACTTATCGACGGCAGAGGACAATTGGTTGGCATGTTGGGAAAAGAGTTGCGCGACGAGAACTCGGGAATTTGGATCAATTACGCGATCCCCGTTGCGGCGATGAGCAACTCGATGAAATTGATTTCCGAAGGCAAGATTGCACCATCGCCAGAAACAATTGTTGTTCAAAAACCACATACGTTGGAAATGTTGGGGGTAGTCTTGCTGCCCGATGTTTTGGCGAGAACGCCTGCCTTTATCGATCGCATCATTCCCGATTCGCTCGCTGAAAAATCTGGACTGATGCCAAACGATCTTGTTCTGCTGATCAATTCTCAGCGGGTGGGCTCGCGGAAAGACCTAGTCGGATTGCTTAGTCAAATTGATCAAGCCGACTCTTTTACGATTGTCGTGCAACGAAGCCAAGAATTAGTCACGATAGAGGTTCGACCTTGAGAGAAACGGTCTACAAATTGACAAAGCTCGTATTCAACTTGGCCGTTGTGGCATTCGCAATTGGTGCAACTGCCGTTGCCCAACAAGACTTGTTTGATGAAGAACAGATTGCGTTTAAGAACGCGGCAGCATTTGCCTCTGCATCCGTTGTGCAAGTCGAAGCGTTCGCTGGCTCCGAGTTGATCGAAAAGCAAAAAGTTCCTCAAGGAGCAACGACCGGCACAGTTATCAACGAAGAAGGCTGGATCGTGACCAGCATGTTCTATTTCCGAAACCAACCGGCGTCGATTACGGTGGTTCTCGCCGACAATACACGAGTACCTGCCAAGTTGATTGCGCGAGATCATAATCGAGAGCTTGTCTTGTTAAAGATTAACCCGCCGCAACCGCTCAAGCCCATCGCTGTCGCACCGCGAGATGGTTTACGTGTCGGTCAGTGGGTAGTCGCTCTTGGCAAATCGATGAGCGCAAAACAAGCGTCACCGTCCGTTGGCATTATAAGTGCCATGGGACGCGTATGGGACAAGGCCATTCAAACCGATGCAAAAATCTCGCCTCTGAATTATGGCGGACCACTCGTAGATCTGAACGGTCGCGGTATCGGCATCATTGTTCCTATCAACCCCGGTATCGCAACCGAAGGCGAAGTGCAGCAGTGGTATGACTCGGGTGTTGGTTTCGTTGTTCCGCTCGAGGATATCATGGCTCGCTTTGCTACCTTAAAAGAAGGCAAAGATATTTTTCCTGGCAAGCTCGGCGTTCGGCCGAATGTGACAGACGATTATTCCGGACCTGTCGTTCTCAAGGGTGTCACGCCAGGATCGCCTGCAGCCAAGATCGGCTTAAAGCCAAACGATGAGTTGGTAACGATTAACGGCCGATCCGTTGCTACTTTGGGACAGATGCGACATGTGCTGGGGCCAAACGATGCCGGACAGACGGTTGCACTGGAAGTCCGTCGCAAAGGCAACATGGAAAAGCTTGACTGTACCTTGGCAAAAGACATCCCGCTTTATCGCGAACCGTTCTTGGGAGTTTTACCGAGCATTGCATCATTGAAATCAGGTGTGCTGGTCGAATTCGTTATTCCGAATTCGCCAGCGGACAAATCAGGAATCAAAGTAGGAGATGTCATTCAGTCATTGAACAAAACGGCCATTGCTTCAACGCAAGAGCTTTACGAAGCCCTTTCGTTTTGCGACCTGATGGACCCAATTGAAATCGGGTTGGTCGGTCCAGATGACGAGGTTCGAACGGTCAATCCGAAACTTCAGGTTTGGGGAGAATCTCTCGATTTGAAATTGCCTACATTGAGCTTGCCGAAAGTTGAAAATGCAGCGGAGCAGGGCAAGGGAGTTACCAATTTTGAGTTGGGCGATGTTCGCAACAAAGCGTTCGTGTATGTACCGCCGAGCTATCGGGCTGACGTTCCTCATGGGCTGGTTATCGTGTTTGCCGAAGCAGGCGAGTTGCAAACGAAAGCCTGGGCGGATGCTTGGGAGCCGTTCTGCCGCGAACACCGTTGGATATTGGCCGTCATTGGGTCGAGCGACAGCAAGGCCTGGAGTTTCGAAGAACTGGAACTTATCGACCGATTGCTTTTCCCGTTAACGAACGACTACAAAATCGATTCTCGTCGCGTGTGTTTAGGCGGAGTTGGAACTGGTGGCGTCTTGGCGTTGGTCGCGGCGATTCAACACCGAACCAAGGTGCGGGGGGCCTGGACTTTCGATGCGAAAATGCCTGGCAGGATTCGAATCCCCATTTCCGAACCTCTGGAAAGCCTTCACTTCTTGGGTATCGGCGACCGCAGTGAGCTTGAAAAACTGAAGGCGACAGTCACGCCAACCGGTCATACAATGGCGATCGCAGAAGCTACCATGGAGTTGTCCGACTTTGCAAAAAAGCCGCTCACCGCTGAAATGGAAACCTGGCTCCGTTCTCTGGAACAACTCTAAATTTCGAAATTTTTTTGCCATGTCCCAGTCCGCGCAGCACCGCACTTGTACGTATTTATGCCGTGAGGCCTTGGTGAAAAGCAAATTCTTTAAATTATGAAATGACTTGATAGGAGTTAGTTTGCGCTATACGCTCGAAGAAGTCATTTCCTTGATACAGCACACAATTTATGTTGTGGCGTATGATTTCACCTTGTCGCTCTCATCGCGAATCTTCGCCAAGCATTGGATCGGCGAAGTTAGTCCTGAATTGCAATCATGGATCAGCTTGCGCTATTTGTTCGCTAAGGGAATCGCATCTTCCTATGCGTTTGGGAAGGGCACGCATATTTCTTGCGTTTGCTAACAAGAACAAATCCCAATGGGCATCTGAACTCGACGGCTGCTTTTACTCCCGCGGCCCCGGGGCGGGGGTGCGGGTGGCGGGGGGTTCGCGGTGCGGTGGCGGGCGGTTGAGGGGGGCG
>JANMNK010000679.1:0-8270 GCA_031373875.1 Pirellulaceae bacterium
CGACCAGCATCAGTGCCAACCGACGATCGTAGGGGAACGGCGGAATCGACATGTTATAAGCGTAAGAAAGTGGGTCCTTGTCGGTTTGCCCAATGGGAAATGGGCCGCTAATCAACTGACAGCCGGGCGTCTCGCTACCACCGAGGAGTTCATCACGAAGCAAAGTTTCCCGATTGACGGAGTAGAGCAGCGCTCTACGGAAACCAACATCCGACAAGTACTTGTGGTCGCTGTAGGGTACTAGCATGTGCACGGTTGGCAGCGCGTACCGTTCTACCGTAATGCCATGCTCGTTCTTCAATTGCTCCGCGTCGGACGGGTAGAGTTGGTCGATGACTTCGATTTCTCCTCGGACGAGATCGGAAACGATTTTTTTTGCATCATCATATAGCCGTTCGACAATTTCAATCGGCTGGTTGGGCTGCCGCTCGGCCAAATCGGTCCAGATAAAGGACGACTCGTCACCTTCTTTTTCCACCCGCGCATACAGTCCAATTTTCGGCGTTTTTTCTTCTTCGAAGATCTCGCGAATTTGCCACTGAGCCAACGCTTGAGGCAAAACGTGCGGCTGTCGCAATCGGACTTCCAGTCGATCGCTGGCAGGAACTGCAATAGAATCCAAAATTGCAGCCCAGCTTGCACGGTAGTCGGGCGAACCGGGTTCCGCACGTCGCAACATCCATTGGGAAACGTTCACTGGATTGATGCCCGACTCGGGCGGCACGTTCCGAAAAACCATTTCCAATTTCTTGCGGTCGTCGCTTTGGGTAAAAGAGCCAAAGATGAACTTGTACGTTCCGCCTTCAGAACCGGTATTTCGAAATTGGAAAAGTGGTTGCGACGTCAACGCGCCGGCGCGTCGGCCTGGCCAATCCACCAAGGACGAAGGGTCGACATCCTTGATTTTTTGAAACACCCCGACGCGGATCATCGGATAGGCTTCGATCAATTCCGACAAAAGCTGCTGGGTTTCCTGCGAGTCGGTTTCAATTGCAAAAATACTACTCGCTAATTCGCGAGCTTTCCGAAGTTCACCAGCATCGCGCAGTTGTATTGCACGTCGACGCATTTCTTCGGCTTGGGATCGAAATTGATTTTTCCATTTCCTGATTGCATCCAGTGGCGTATTCGAAAAATCATTATCCAATCGCGCAATCAAATCTTGAGCCGACTTTAGATCACCAGCGTCCATGTACTGCTGGATCATCAGGTCGGCGATTTTGGAAATGGTTGCTAGCACCTGGGTTGCTCGCGAATTCGGAAACGTCTTTCGATATTCCTCGAGGACCGTCAGAGTATGCGCGTAGCGTTTCTGCGTGAACATCTCGAGGGCGCTCGTGAACAAAAACTGTTCCCGCAGCTCTTGGAGACCAGGAGTGTCCGGATGGTACGTTCGCAAGTAATTGAGATGTTCGAATGCTGCGGCGTATTCTTTTTCTTGCATCCGCCGCTTGGCGCCCTGTAGCACGAGTTCTTCATACAGGTCGATCCGTTCGATGTCCTTCCAACGCACTTCGTACAATCGATCGGGGTAATTGATTAACTTGACGATGAGTTTCGTCGCGGGATCGGGCGATTCCGGTTTGGTTCGTCCGGGAAAATCAATCGGAAAAACTTTGGCTTGGCCACCAGCCGCTTCCGCTTTGATCGTGACCAGATCGAAGGGCGTTTCATTTAATACTGAGTCGTCAAATTCTACGACCGGTGCAACGGGAGGTGCAGCTTTCTCTTGGGCGTTTGCTGCAAAGCTACATAGGGCAACGAACATGCCGATGCAGGCAATTTTTGCCATCGGACGTACGAATTGCAAAGCACCCAAGCTTAGGAATCGGGGGGAATCGATCATTCCACTAGGCCCCCAACGGAATCCGGCATTTTGACAGTAAATATCGTACCTTCGTCGCCAGCCATGACGACCCCGCCTTGCAAAACGACGGGCGAAGCGCTGATCATTTCACCGACATTTGCCGATCCGATCAACGTGCCGTCTTGCGATGACAATCTCAAAACCTCGCCAGTCAAGCCGACCAGCACCAAGTCTGTACCTACCAGTTGCGGTTCGCCGATCAAACTGATTTGGGGCAATTTCGCTTCCCAAAGTTTCTTGGCTTCCCCATCGAACGACACAAGTCCCTCGCCGTCCGTCAGGACATAGCCGACTCCACCAACAACAAATGGCCCGGCTATAACGCTGCTCTGCAAAGCCAGCGACTTCGCAGGTTGCAAATCGATACCGTTATACAGTTGCACGACGTCACCCGATGGGCTTTCGACTATCGCAACCACTGAGTCCTTGATCGCCGCCAACTGGCCTTTCAAACGACTTGGAAGGACAACTTCGTTTAATGCTCGAAATTGTTTGCCGGTTGAAATCTTGAACATGCGTTGATTGTTATCTGCGGCAACGATCGTCTGTTTGTCGCTAAGAACGGCGGGCTTCAGCCATTTATAGGAAGTACCGGGTGTTACTGTTGGCTGGAAAGGGTCCGTCACTTGTTGTCCCGTTGATGGGTCGATCATCACAATTTGACCATTGTTCGCACAAATCAAAACGGACGAGCCAACGGAAATGGGATCGCAGGAAGGAGCGACTCCTCCGCCGCTCAGGACGAGTACTCGCAAAGAGTTACCGGCAGGAGCTTTGGGATCGTATAACGCTATTTGATTGTTTTGATTCTTGTTAAGAGCAAAAATGCGTCCATCCGCCAATCGAACCGGACTTCCGAATAGCAACTGACGTTGATTGCGACCGGGATTTTCCACCGGCACTGCAATACCCTTTTCGCGGGCTTGGGCGTCGACGGAAAATAGTGCGGCCTGTGTTGTCATGCCTTGAACGACGTTGTTCGCCACCAAATTCAGCATAGTCACGGGAACTCCTAAATCCGCTTCCCATGTCGGATCGCCGCTCTTGCCATCGACACAACTTACTCTCACTCCGTCGGTCCCGCGAACGTAGCGGGCATGGATCACGTGATCGCCGAACCTTTGCGGACGGGTAACAAACTCATCACCTTCTTCTTTGATCCAAGTGCGGACGAGTTCTTGACGGCTAACTTGAATCTCATAGCGGATAAACCGAGAACTAGTTATCCACAATTCGTTTTTGTCGACGAGTATCCAACTGACGCGCGGTTGCGTTTCGTTGGCAACGATGCCGGCGATTTTTGTCACCTGATTTTTCTCGTTTGAGGGCTCGATGTCCAAAACAGCGATCTCGCCGCGATCGGTCATGATTGTGACGCGTCGTCCTTCGGTTTGGACGGGGACAACGACGTGCCCTTGCATTCGCATCGGCGTTTGCGAAGCAATCAAACCCGCGCCTGTTTTGTCGGTTTGCAAGATTCGCACATAGCTAAAACCGGCGCCATTTTCAAAAACCAAAACGTGCCCCAAAGCGTAAATCGGTGGCACGCGGATTGAGTTTTTGAGGTGCCCGGTGTACACCACTTCTTCGCACTTGCCATCTTTGCGCGACATGACGTAGAGGGTGGATTGATTTCCAGCAACGTAGGCGTAACCGCGCCCAGTTCCCATACACGCTCCGACGTCCAGTTCTTGAGGTAGTTTCTTTCCCCAACGAACTTGGCCGGTAACAGCATCTAAGCAGAACAAGGAGCCGCTCTTTAGGCCAACAATCAAATCTTCGCGATCGATTGAAGGCTCGACCAGCTCCCCTTGCATCTGAACTTGCCAGACCATTTTTCCATCACGGGCTTGCACGCGTTGCAATATACCTTGCGAAGGAATTGTCAGTAACAAATCGCTATCGGGGTCCTTACTCATCCGAATCGGGTCCGACATGGATCGTCCCACATAACGTCGCCATAAGACGGCACCGTCGGCAACATTGATTGCATAAATGGACCCTTTGACACGCACAAATGCGACGTCATTCTCGCCATCGATTTTTTTGCCGCGAACATTCGCCAAGACGATGGACTTGCCATCCGGCTTGTTAGGATCTTCGGTGACGACCGTAGGTATCTCTGTTGCGGACTGAACCAACTCTTTTAAGATCCCGCTTGCCCGAATCACTAGTTCAGCGATGGTCGGTTCGACTTCCAACTGGGGATGGCGACGTACGAGGTCTTTTCGAAGCTGGAATGCTTCAATGACGTTTTTGACATCCAAAGCTGCCGTGATGTTGACGGTTGTGGCTGCCAGATCCTTGGCTCGGATGATGTCTTGCTCGATGCGTTGACGATCCTCTTTGATTTTTGCCATCCGTTGTTCGAACTGCGTTCGTTCTTGGGAACCCAAATACGTGGCATTCGCCAAAAACTCCCAATGTTCGTCAAAACCTTTAAGAAGTTGTTCTTTCTCATCGGTCGTTTTCGCTCCGTCGGCTTTGACATTGAATTTTTCAGCAAGCGATAACAACGCACCTGCCAAGTCAGGGCGTTCGCCCGCCAAACCGGTCTCTTTCTCAATGGTCGGCAAGACCTCTTTAACTACATCGAGTGTCTTGCGAGGATCCGAGTTGCGGTCGATAGCACCACGAATCTTAGACAATCCAATTCGAACTTTCGAAAAACTAACATTTTCGTTCGTGGGAAAGCCTTCGATGAATTTTTCATAACGCTTGATTGCGTTATCGTAGTCCCTCGCTTCGTAAGCAGACTTGGCGGATTCCAAAGTCTCAGCAGCGGTTTCAGAAAACTGCCAATAGAGCAATGCAACGAAGGGGATGAGCAGCAAGAGGAAAATGAACAAAGGCGCCATGAACTTGTACGAGTCCCAGCGATTCTTTTTCTTCTTCGTCGGTTTGGGAAGGGTGACCGATGGAATTCGGTCCACGCTGTTGGACGCAGTACTTTGTTGAACAGGGGCTGAGTCTTCGGTACGAAATCGCTTACCGGATGGGGCTGGCATCGAATCGACAACGTCGACGACTTCGACTTGAGTAACATCATCGACTTCGACGACTTCGTCAACGACATCGACATCCACCACTTCGACATCGTCAGTATCGTCATCATCGACGATAATTGCTGCGAAGTTATCTTCGTCGTTAGCCTTGCTCGATTTATTTGGTTTCGACTCCGCACTTGTCGTGGCTTCTTCGGCAAAGCCTAGGTCGTCGTAGGATTGGCTTTTGCTGGGCTTGGATGGCGACAGAGGCTCGGTTTTCTTTTCTACGCTTTCCTTGAGTGAGGCAATTAATTTGCTTGCTTGGAAGCGAGAGAGTTGTCCGTTGTCTACCAGCAACTTGGCAATGTTTTCTGGGGTCAATCGTGCGTTCGACTCTGCAACTTGTTTGCGCAGTGCAGAAAGAATTTCTGGATCCAACAGCTCTTGTCGTTCGAGCAGATCGATAAATAACTTAGCTTGCATCTTCCTCAATCTTTATTGCAAATTGTAACAGTAAGTTTCGTGCAAGCCCTCAATCAAAGGATTCGACGACCGATACTTGAAAACTGGTGAACCCTTGGTCGCGCCCTGCGTCCAGTGCGGAGATAACCGCCGCATGGACACAATCTCGATGTGCGTCGACAACTAACTTTTCGGGCTTGTCCACGTTGACAGCCATCTCACGAGCCTCGTCCAACGCGATGATCAAGTCTTGCTTGCTCGGTGCATCGCGTTCCGTTCCGTCTCCCATGACGACTTTATATGCGTTGAATTCGTCGATCTGGACAGTGACAGAGTCGCTGACGTCCTGAGGTTCGGGCACGGCATTGGTGCTGGCCTCGTCGCTCTTTTTAACCGGCACTTCCATCGATTTCTGAAGCGTAAAGTTGGCTGTGCTCATAAAGAAAATAAGCAACAAAAACGTGATGTCGACCATCGGCGTCATATCGATGTGATCGTGCGGCATTTGCCGTCGCTGAACCGGGGGCGCTTCGTCGTCATCGTCGTCGTGATCTTCGTCGGCAAGGGGGACTGCGGTGGGTTTTGGAGCCGATCTCCTGGGCTGTGGCGTCGGGGATGGCGGAGCCTTTGAGACTTTCGACTCGGACTTTTCCGCCGCTTTCTTTTGTTCGGCCGCTTCGACTTGCTCTGCCGTGGGCAGAACGATCGTTGCGTCGCAATCAGGACAACGAATTTCGCGTCCCAAAAGTCGTCGATGGAACGACCTTATCGTCTTGCATTTCGGACAACGGAAACGAATCGACATGAACTATCCCTGAGTCGCCAAAACTGAATAAGACTACTGATGAACACCAATTTGAATTAATTGACCATCTTCGACTGCTGTCGAAATCGCTTGTCGAATCCGTTCGACTTCTCCGTAACGAACGTCACCTTCCGCTTTGATCATGACCTGCGTTTTCCCTCCACCTAAACCGGACTCGACATATTCTGCGATCTCCGATTCTTGCTGGTCCACGTCGTTGGAAAGTGGGCTGCCGTCGGCTTTGCTGACTTGTGCAATTTCGCCCGAACCTTTTTGAACGATGATGACCACACATTCTTTTTCGACAACGTTGTCACCATGAAAAGCCTTGGGTAGCGCGACTTTCTTTGCGCTACTAATGTTGGTAGTCATGATGAAAAAAATCAGCAGTAGGAAGACGATGTCCTCCATCGGTGTAAAATCGATTTCGTCATCGATCGGTTCCGGTTTTCGCGCGTGGATTCCCTCATCGTCGGGATCACCGCCAGTGTTGCGAGAAGGAATTGGGGGGCCTCCACCTTGCATTCATTCCTCGCGCTAAATTGAGATGACGTAGAAAACCGAAAAGACACATACATTACTGAATCGAAAAGGGCTTGGGCGACTAGGCTCCGCGTGTTCGAGCGGGAGTCGTCGTGCGATCCAAACCAATCTTCATCACATCAAGAAATCGCGTTAGCCCGGCTGCGCACAATTGTTCCATCTCGCGAATTCGGTTGGTAACGCCCGCTAACACGATCACGAACGGGATTGCAACGGCAAGACCCATGGCTGTGTGTTCGAGGGCCATTCGAATATCACCTGCCAAGGCTTCGGGATTGGCATTGCTGGCTTGCTCCAAGTTTCCGAACGCGCCCAACATCCCTAGAACCGTTCCGAACAGCCCGAGCATAGGAGCCGTCTTGATACAGGTTGCGATCCAGGCCACACGATTGTCGAGGTCCGCGAGCACATCGCGTTGAAACCTATCCATTACAAATTGTCGTACTTTTTTGTGCCCCAAATCGCGATTCACCATTGCCAGGTGAATCATCATGGCAAGTGCTCTATCATCCCCTTCGACCGTGTTCGCTACGGCGTCGAACTCGCCGCGAGCCAGCGACGGCTCGATCGATTCCAGGAAAGCATTCTGCGCCGCTTCGCTCTTAAAACGCTTGGAAGAAACTCGCGACAAAATCAACACCACGCAGTATAGCCCCCACAAAGCTACACCGGTGATAAAGAAGTAGTCGAGAAATCCAATCCACTTAAAAAAATCTGCCATCGTTTATGCTTTCCAATATTTTCTGTCGACTGATCGGTTTCTTAAGTTTACTTGCCGTTCTTTTTGGTTACTAGCTTTCGATATCGTTGATCGATGACAACCCATTCAAATCCGCCTGAATCTTTGGGTCGACACTCATAGATGGTCTTGGCCAATTCGGTTGGCAGCACAACGCGACCGACCTTTTCCTGAGCGAATTTCATTTCCAACGCATACAACTGGTTTTGTAACTCGTCCGAAACGAATTTGAGCACTCGGCGACCGGTGATACTGATGCCAGCTCGTTGCAATAGTTGCCGGTCGTATTGCTCGAGTGCCCCTCCCGCTCGCCACATAAAGTACAACCGTTGCTCCGCCTTGCTCGTACCGCTCCGTTTTGTTGGTGTACCGGAAAAATTCGCGGCATAGTCGACGGTTTTGATCCCGCCGCCGATGGCTGCCAATTCGATTTGAAAAAAGTCCAACTGGGCGGCATAGCCTTGCAGATTGCGCGCCGTGAATTTTAGCTCCCATCGTTCGGAGCGGTGAATGATGTCAGCGCCTTCGCCCAAAGGTCCCGGTGGCCGCGAATCGCCCAGACCAGATCCTTTAGATGCGTTTATCGAAGCCGATTCAATCGTGTCAAGTGAAGCGGAAACCGTACTCACCAACTGAGTGACTGCTTCCAAACTTTGCTGAAGCGATGGTTCGGTGATTTGCTCGACTTCCTCATCACCCGGCGGTGCAAAGTCACGCGCAAAGCCAGCGGCATGATCACCGCGGCCCGCTGCCTTTTCCTCGGGAAGGAATACAACCGACTCCTGTTGCGGTAACTTAATTCGCGAAAAGTAAATCGAACCAAGCACGGCAACCGTAATGCCTACGATCAACACCATGCTGATTAGC
>JANMNK010000681.1:0-2207 GCA_031373875.1 Pirellulaceae bacterium
GGGTTCTTCACGATGCGATTGGATTCGCCAATATGGATCTTCTGCATTCGGAGAGAAACAGAATCCGCCATTAGCGTAGACGGTTATGCTTCCGTGAATTCTAGGGTCTGAAATCGTTCTTTGTGAAACGCCACTCGGGTCGCTTTTATCGTCTAGCGGCATCCACTCTCCCGATTCTAGATCCGGCGATACCAACAACGGCGTCTCGGCGCGGACGTGTGTGACGTGGAGCGGGCCATGATCGAATGCATGATCATTGTAGAGTAGCCCAAGCCCTGAGTTTTCTTCTTGACCAAGAATATCCACGCGAATCGGAATTGGTTGTTGATCGAAATCATCGCCACTTTGGAAGATCGTATAGCCATCTTCCAAGGCGTGGGGAAGTACATTCACCTTGATGACGACTTCGTCGCATGAGGAGGGTCCGGACGATAACGGGCCGATCCGTTTCGCGTCATGTTTTAATTGAATGCAAATGCCAAATGAATTGCGCCCGTTAGTTCTATCAACGATCAAAGCATTGATTGAATCATCGGAAAACGGATCGAAAGAAGTGGAAACGCGAGGCCGATCGTCCCTGGCACAGTAGTGCCACCGAGAAAGCGAAGAATTTTCGATCGCATACCAACCAATGTATCGGTCACCCAAGACAAACTGAAGGTTCTCGGTAAATCCCTTGCGTTGAAACTGGTCACGGCTAAAGACAGCGATGACGTTTCCATCGGCAAGTGCAAAATCCAAATAGTCTGGGTCGCCGGGAAGCATGTATTCGGGGTTTCCAAGACGATCAAGTACGGGTGGTTGATGGCGAAGACTTTTATCCCGCCGAAGAATCCTGCCTTGTGGATCATCGACAAAAAAATATCCGAACTCGTAGTCTAGCCCGGCCGGTTCTCTCTCAACACGAAACCGCAACACCCCGTCTTCACCTGGAATGACAAACGAATTGTTTGCGACATCTCCAGCTTCTGCATTACTTGAAGATTCGCTTGCTGCATGAACCAAATGAGCTTGCAACGAAATCAATATGCACATGAAACTTGCGATGAAGTCGAGTTGTAACTGTTTTCGAGTAAACATGCGAAATAAATCCCTGTTCTCGGCGTGGAAAAAGCGCAAGCGGAACGCGATGGATGGGGATATCTATGCTCTACCCGGCACGTGATAACCGACTAGAAGCTTCAAAAGCTCCTAATAACAAATGCCCGATTTCGCGTCGCGCCCGACAGCCTCCGGGTTGGAGTTATCAAAAAATAGGCTGTTCGCGGCTCAGCCCAAGATACCCAATCTCATGGCGCCATTTTCGGCATTCATCGTTCTGCTGAAGAGCGTTTGAATGCAGTTACGATCTGTTCACGAAGATTCAGCGAATCTATTTCTTGACGGCATCGAATTGCAGGCGCCATTGTTCCGCTAGGACGGCATTTCCACCTCGCATAAAACGATCGATGATCCGGTCGCACTGTTGGTTGATCATCGTTTGTTCGGAAACTGACAAGGTTTCGAGCTTGGGCTGAAGATCTTTCCAGACGCGAGAAAGCATGGCGTGTGCCTGATCGGTTTGATTCGCAGCCAGCAAGAACTCACTCAGGACCATTTCGGTGTAATATGTCCTCCAGTCCATTGGAGCCAATATCATTCTCAATTCCAACGACCGTCGAGCCCAAGTTTCGGCGGATTGGTATTCCTCAAGCTTCGCGAACGCACCGCCAATTATTTCCATTTCGTCGGCTGTTAGCAGATCCATATTTTCCTTTGAGGAAGGCAGCGATTCTGAATAGACTTTAGCAAGTTCTAAAAATTTGCGGCGTTCTCCGGCATCGACCAAACGCTTGGCGACAGTCCCTACCAAACCGGGGACAATTTCCAACGGCGGTTGCTTGGGCCCGATACCGGACCAAAGCTCTGCGTAAAGGTCTGTTGCAGATTCAACTTGGTTTATTTGCTTCAATGCTTTTGCCAACGTGAGTTTAGCCGTTCTTGCGCGTGGCTCATTCGGTCCAAGCCCAGTTTGCATAGCCGGCACTACCGTTTTCAACAGTTCCACCGCTCTTTCGAATTGCCCCACATCAAAGCAGCAATAAGCGAGGTTGCAGCGAGTTAAAATTGCGTTGGGGCTATCTTGGCCGAGTTGTTCCGTCACGAGTGGCTCGAGCTGTTCAAAAACTTCGAGCGCTTGAGAGGGCTGTTTGTTAATAAGGTACCAG
>JANMNK010000699.1:0-2077 GCA_031373875.1 Pirellulaceae bacterium
CAGCAGTAGCGCACTAAACGATTGCGACAATCGTTTTACAATCAAAAGAAACACACCCCGTCGTTATCGCGCCCAACCAAGGCTTACATTGTAGAGCGATTGTCCTCAATCGCTCATAACCCCTTCTAAACCTGTCCAGCCGCAAGTATCGAAACCAAGTTCAGCGTGGTCGAAAGCTCAGCAGCAGCAGTAGCGCACTAAACGACTGCGACAATCGTTTTACAATTTAAAAAAACACGTCTTCATTATCGCGACCAACCAAGGCTAACATTAAAACTATTAAAGCCAAGAAACGTCAACGTCGGCGCACCACCGGCCGTCCATAACTGTGCTTCATAAGCTCCTTCGGCGAAGAAGTCGCCAAATCGCGTTTTTCGTTTTCGGCCTAAGCCTAGTCGGGTTGCATAAGCCCCCGAGACCTCTTCCGCATCCTTGAGCACTACGACCGGTGGACCTGCAATGGGACTCAAATCGTTGACGACCCTGCGAGCCAATGTTTTTTCGCCGAAGAGGAACGATAGCCGTGCACCGCCGGTCGCATAAAATCGCGTTCCGAACAGCGGCAAATTCATGTCGGCTCCGACAGTCGGACCCAACCCTTCGAATTCACGCGACCAACGAAGTGATGCTGGAGCAAGTCCAGTAACCGTTGCACCGTATCGCTGATCAAAGTTGCCGTAACGCAGACCACCGCTCAACAAGACTTCCGCTTGTCTAATTCGAACTTCGTACGTGCCCTCCAAATCCAGCGTCGCTGCGCTCAGAAAGGTATTGACCGCCAGCGCATCACCGGGAAACACAGTCGAGATCAAAGCCGGGAACATAGTTGACGTGACTGTCGCACCGGGGAACCTAGTACCATCATTGACCAGACGCAATCCTCCGTCACGATAATAGTAATCCCAGAAAGTGGCACGTACGCCGATTCCATTCGATCCTTGAAAACCGAGCCAGACTCTTGGCGTCAACTCGTACTGTTGACCATACGGAATCAGATCGAGTTTTCCCGTCGATGGTTCCGTGACCATCGCGCGAAAAGACTCGTGGAAGTGAAGCTTGGTAAACATGAAGGAGAAGCCAACGTACGCCTTGGGCTCGCTGGAGTTATCCGCTTTAGAATGAAACTGCCAATGCTTGAGATCGGAAACGGACTTCTCAAGTTCCGCTAGTCGCGTCGCAGTGTCGCTGTCCAACTGCTCCTGTGCGCGCAGAGCGGTAGCCGACCATAAGGCAAGAATGACAGCAATGAATTGAATCCGAATCATGGAATAATCCGCCTGCGTAAACTGTGAAGCTAATATCAGTTGTTTCGACGACAGCAAGGTGGTTTGCCGCTATTTTTTTTTCAAACGTCGAAAAAGTGAATACTTCAGATCAGGCATGCGGAGTCCGGCGACAAAATGTAACGACTGCGAAATTCACGAAGGTAGCTTGTTCGGGAAAGCAAGCATTTCGACTTCGTGGAGAGTTGGCAGACTTGTTTGAGCTCCAAGACGTGTTGCGGCAATCGCCCCCGCTGCGGATGCGAAATGCATTGCATCTTCCGGTGCGAAATCGCTTGCCAATGCGACGCAATGAGCAGCGCAAAAAGCATCTCCCGCCGCTGTGGTGTCGCGAGCGGCTATTTTGAAAGCGGGTGTGAATTTCACCTGTTTTCCATCCGACCAGACAGCACCAAGTTCACCCATCGTAATAATCGCGTTTCGCAGACCGAGTTGAGCAAGTCGCCCAACACACGTCAAAGCTTCGTCGACAGAACGAATCTGCCTGTTAAGCAACTGTTCCGCTTCGGTTTGATTCGCGCACAGCGTTTCAACTTGCAGTAGCCTTGCATCGAAACTAGTAGGGAAAGGAGCGGGATTGAGAAAGGTCGGAATGCTCGCGCGCTTTGCAATTTGGATTGCTTGAAGAACCGCGTCGATCGGTGTTTCCAGTTGGACGAGCAACATATCGCACTGTTCGATCGTTGCGGCAGATTCGATAACGTCATTAACGGAAACTTGACCATTGGCTCCTGGGACGACCAAGATCGCGTTCTGTCCGGAAGCTTCCACTGCGACGATCGCAACACCGGTTG
>JANMNK010000704.1:0-14144 GCA_031373875.1 Pirellulaceae bacterium
GTTCAAGTCCAGCGAAGCGTTTCAGTGGAATACACTGACCGATTTTATAAAGAGAGTTCGGACGGCAGCTAATTGAGTAATGTGCATATATGTCCGAGACAATGGGGCCGAGATCGAGCACTGTGGGCTATCCGGAACTGGATATCGTTGCAGTTTTTTGCCTTGCAGTATTGCCCGACATTGTAAATTGTTTCGCGACGCATGAATCGTTGGGGATTATGATTTTGCAGTCATCCATCTTTCGTTGATCACTCCTAGCCTGTTTAAAATTCGAATCGTTAGATAATGAATTTGAGGTTATCATGGGCCAATTGAAACGCGATCGGTCGTTGGGAGATGGGGTGTATTTCGCACCTGAAGATTATGTGGGGATTGGTCCGCGAATAGTCATTCTTTTGTTCGATTCTCTTTTCTTGATTGCATTGGTGTGGTTGATCGCCTTTGCTTGGGTCAACTTGATCGGCGAATACAGTTGGTTGTTGGCGTTCCTTCTGCTCGGTGCTATTTGGGCTTATCTGGTACCGCTCAAGCGATCGAACTTTCGGACCTTTGGGTATCGTATAAGTGGATGCAAGCTTGTTACGCTGCAAGGAAAACGGCCTTCCATTTTCATGCTTACCATTCGGCTTTTCCTATGGTTGTTTGGGCCATTTATGGACATTGTTTGGTGTGGGGTCGATGATGATCGACAATCGCTCCGTGACCGTTATACCTACATGTGTTTGGTTAGAAACGCTGCCGAGCCGATTGGTACGGGTGAGATTCATTTAGCCTACTTCGATGCATTTGGCTATAATCTGACGTTCCCCTGCGTTGTGCATCCTAAGACAAGCACTTGAAAGTGAACGTAATTGTTGCGTTGGATGTGCAACAACTTACGGCAGACTGCGGCGATAAAAGTTCGAATTTCACAACGCGAGAAAAATTTTACGTGGAAATTATTCCCCGTCGAAGCCGAGTTGATGTTGGATCGGCTTTCTACAGAACTGCATTTCGCCCCGTGCGGAAGTTCACTCTTTATTGGAGCCGATATTTAGTTCGTTGGGGTCGACGGTTCTTTCGAAGACGGCGCGTTCGCCAGATGGTATTTGAGCGAAGACTGTCACCATTTCGATCTTTTGAGTCGCGGGTCGAAAAGAGACGCTGCCGCTTTTCGTGACGAAGAAGGAAAGAGGGATGGTTACGGTGGCGCCGCTCGGAACAGGCTCGTGGTAGCTGAAATAGAATTGTTTGTTGAGAGCCATGGCAACGTTTCGCCAAGTGTCTTGGGTCGGATTGTGCACGACCAGCAATTCGATCAATCGCGTTTTGTTTTCCGCATCGGGTTCTTTCGGAGGCCAGACGTCAATCTTGATGGAAACCTCGGCGTCCAATTTGGGTTCTGGGACGGGCTTTAGAAACATTGCCATCCCGATGACGAACCCGAAGGGCAAAATGACCAGAGCCATCATGAGGGCGGCAAGTTGCTTTCGGGTAAGTGTGGGAGCTGGAGCCATTTTCTGAGCTGTGATAGAAGTGATCAACACGAAGAGCTATTGGTTGTAAACCGCGACCCGCGGCAGTGATTAACCCTTAGCTGCGAATCTTTCTTGCAACGAGCAAACCGTCAAGTCTTCTGTGCGCATTGCACGCATTGCATCGGCACATGCAAAACCGCCGTCGATGGTCGTTATGCACGAAACACCTGCTTGAACGGCGGCTGCACGAATCTTGCCTTCATCGGTGCGAGCGCCTTTGCCGCTAGGCGTGTTGAGGATCAACGAGACTTCGTCATTCTTTAGATAGTCGATTAAATTCGGATTGCCCTCGGCCAGCTTTTTAACGCGAGTGACCGGGATTCCGGCTTTTTCGATTTCCATTGCTGTGCCAGTCGTCGCCAGCAGTTTAAATCCCATATCGTGCAACTGTTGAGCGAGCGAGGACACGGAGGCTCGGTGGCGTTGGGCGATGCTCAAAAATATATTGCCTTCCTTGGGCAGCAGGACGCCAGCGGCGATTTGGCTTTTTGCGAAAGCTATAGCCAGTGTTTCTGCGACACCCATGACTTCGCCCGTACTCTTCATTTCGGGGCCGAGTGCAATGTCGACGCCAGCGAATTTTCGGAAAGGAAAAACGGCTTCTTTGACAGAGACGTGCCGTGGCTTGGGCTCGGACGTCAAGTTCAGTTCGGCCAGCGTCATGCCCGCCATAACTTTCGCGGCTAGTTTTGCGACGGGCGAACCGGTAGCTTTGGCAACGAAGGGCACGGTACGGCTAGCGCGTGGGTTGACTTCGAGGACGTAAACGACCTGTTTGCCATCTTCTGTCTTGACGGCGAACTGTACGTTCATGAGACCGATTACCTTCAGTCGTCGCGCCATAGCTTTGGTTGCTTCGCGGATCTCGTCTTGGATTTCCGGGCTTAGCGAGTAAGGCGGGATTACGCAGGCCGAGTCACCTGAGTGAACACCTGCTTCTTCGATGTGTTCCATGATTCCCATGATGACCACATCGTTACCGTCGCTGATCGCGTCCACGTCGACTTCTGAAGCGTCTTCGAGGAATCGATCGATTAAGACAGGTTGCCCCTGGGCAACGATAAACGCTTCGGCGACGTATCGTTCGAATTGACTTTGGTCGTAACAAATCTCCATGGCTCGGCCACCCAGTACGTAACTAGGCCGAACCAGCGACGGGAAACCAATTTTGACTGCTTCGGCGCGGGCTTGTTGCATTGTTCGGACGATGCCGTTGGCTGGTTGTTTCAGGCCAAGTTCGATGAGAAACTTTTGGAATTTCTCGCGGTCTTCGGCTGATTCAATGGTGTCAACGGACGTCCCGATGATGGGAACTCCCGCGTTCCACAATGCCCGAGCCAAGTTCAGTGGCGTCTGGCCACCGAATTGTACGATCACGCCATCGGGCTTCACAACATCGCAAATGTTGAGGACGTCTTCGGTCGTCAATGGTTCGAAGAAGAGCAGGTCGCTGGTGTCGTAATCGGTACTTACTGTTTCGGGGTTGCTATTAATCATGATGGACTCGATGCCCATCTCTCGCAAAGCGAAACTCGCGTGGCAGCAGCAGTAATCGAATTCGATTCCTTGCCCGATTCGGTTTGGGCCGCCCCCGAGAATTGCGATCCGCTTTTTGTCGGACTTCTTGACGGGGACTTCGTCTTCGGATTCGTATGTACTGTAGAAATAGGGTGTGTAGGCTTCGAACTCGGCGGCGCAAGTGTCGACCGCTTTGAAGGTCGCGCGAATGCCGCGTTCTTTTCGCCACGAGCGAACTTCTAATTCGTCCGAGTGAAATATCGTACCGAGTTGTCGATCGGAAAATCCTAAACGTTTGGCCGCACGCATTGTTTCGCGGTCGATTTTCTCAAGGGAGCCAATCTCGCGAAGTTTGTCTTCGAACTCGACAATTTCGGACAAGTTATCCAAGAACCAGGGGTCGATCGAGGTCAGTTGAAAAATCTCGTCTCTCGTAAAGCCCGCTTTCATTGCGTAGCGAATATACCAGACGCGTTCTGCATTGGGACGAGACAGCTTGCTTCGGATTTCCTCGTCATCGGGACGACGATCGGTGTACCACAAGTCTTTGCCATCGGAGCCAAAACCGAATGCACCGACTTCTAGGCCGCGGAGCGCTTTCTGAAAAGACTCTTTAAAAGTTCTACCGATCGCCATTGTTTCGCCAACGCTCTTCATCTGCGTTGTCAGCGTTGAATCGGCTTCGGGGAATTTTTCGAATGCGAACCGAGGAATTTTGGTTACAACGTAATCGATCGTCGGCTCAAAGCATGCCTTGGTCTTTCGCGTGATATCGTTCGGTAGTTCCCACAAACGATATCCGACAGCGAGTTTGGCGGCAATTTTCGCGATGGGGAAACCGGTCGCTTTACTTGCGAGAGCGCTGCTGCGACTGACGCGTGGATTCATTTCGATAACGATCATTCGCCCAGTTGTGGGATGTATCGCGAACTGGATGTTTGAGCCACCGGTCTCGACGCCAATTTCGCGGATGACTGCCAGCGAGGCATCGCGCATTCGCTGGTATTCTTTGTCCGTCAAGGTTTGCGCGGGGGCCACCGTAATCGAATCGCCAGTGTGAACGCCCATTGGATCGAAATTTTCGATGGAGCAAATGATCACGACATTATCATCCATGTCGCGCATTACTTCCATTTCGTACTCTTTCCATCCGATGATGGACTCCTCGAGCAGAACTTCGGTAATGGGGCTTTGGAATAATCCGTTACTTATTAAGTCATCGAACTCATCACGATTGTATGCGATTCCAGAACCGCTTCCGCCCATCGTAAAACTTGGTCGAACGACGCACGGCAAACCGATACGTGCGAGCACTTGTTTGGCTTCTTCCAATGTATGAACGACGGTGCCGTTGCAGACTTCTAAACCGATTCGTTCCATAGCTTGCTTGAACAACTGACGGTCTTCGGCTTTTTCGATTACGTCCGGTTTTGCGCCGATCATTTCGACGCCGTACTTTTCAAGGATGCCGTGGCGATGCAGATCCATGGCGATATTCAGACCGGTTTGCCCACCGAGCGTAGGCAACAAAGCATCAGGCCGCTCGCGTTTGATAACTTTGGCAACGATTTCCCAAGTCAGCGGTTCGATGTAGGTCCGGTCGGCCATATCGGGGTCCGTCATGATCGTCGCGGGATTACTGTTGACCAATATGATCTCGTAACCTTCTTCGCGAAGGGCCTTGCAAGCTTGGGTACCGGAATAATCAAATTCGCAGGCTTGCCCGATGATAATAGGTCCGGATCCGATGAGAAGAATCTTCTTGATGTCTGTTCGCTTCGGCACTTTCGAAAAACTACTTTCTAGCGGTCAATTGCTCGCCAAAATTTGCTTGAATCCTGAACCCGTCAAACTCACTACCAACCCGCAGTCGCAACCTAAATCGCGTAAAATCTCGATCGCCGGCCCTGTGGATTACCTGTCCGTCCAGTGACTTTGCAAACTAATGCACGAGTCTTGGATACAGTAGGTCAAATGCGGGAAATCGCAACAAAACGCGAACTTAGAGTGACGTCCTCGGGTGTTTTTGGTCGGAAAATAAAATTTCCCGAGCATACCACAGACGATTGGATTCTTCCTAGGGGGAGGTCCGAAACGGCTTGCTACAAAAGTCGTAACAATGGACGTTTGTTCGCGAAAAACAGGGCTTTGCGAGTTAGGCCGAAACTGCAAAGGTTTTTAGAAATAGGCGAATGTTGACTGCTGAAATCAATGGCCAAGATCAGATCGGAATTCAACGCGCATTTGGTCGCAACAAATCGATATACATTTCGTATCCCTCATCCTCCATTTTCGACAAGGGAATGAAGCGAAGCGCGGCGGAGTTAATACAGTATCGAAGTCCACCACGATTCGCAGGGCCATCGGTGAATAGGTGCCCCAAATGGGAGTCGCCATATTTCGAACGTACTTCGGTCCGGACGGGAAGTTGCGAATAGTCGTCTTGGTAGACAAGGTAGTTGTTATTGATCGGCCTCACAAACGACGGCCAGCCTGTACCTGAATCAAATTTATGGCTCGACGCGAAGAGAGGTTCTCCCGAGACAACATCGACATAGATTCCATCGTCGTGGTGATTCCAAAATTCGTTGAGGAAAGGCGTTTCGGTATGTTCGCCTTGGGTGACCCGCATTTGAATTTTTGTCAGTCTCTTTTTGAGTTCGGTTGCGGATGGCTTTCGAAATTTTTCCCAAGGTTTGTTTATTGTTTCATCGGACGACTCTGAATTGGCCCCCTCAGCCGATTCAGTTTGGCTTTGTTCGTTTCGATCGTTAGATTCCTTCTTCTCTTCGCTTGGGATTGAGCCGGGTAAACTCAATCGGTTCGCTTCTTGTCCCCAATGTTGGAAGATAAAGGAATCGCGGCCGCAGCTTGCACGATATTGTTGGTAAGAATCGTGGTGCTGCAAATGATAGTCTTGATGGTATAACTCGGCGGGCCAAAATTCGACGCGAGGCACAATGGGTACGGAGATAGGTTTTCGGAAAACCTTGGCTCGGTCGATCGCTTGGATGACCTCCTTGGCTGCTTGCTCTTCTTCTTTGTCTGCGAAGTAAATCGCGGCGCTGTACTGTCGACCGCGATCTACGAAGGAACCGGATCGATCGGTTGGGTCGATGTGTTTTATAAAGTACTCGACCAATCCACGGTATGCGATTCGTTGTGGATCATAAGCGATCAAGGCAACTTCGCGATGCCCTTTGGATGCATAGGTCGCGTAGGTTGGGTTTTTGGATCGGCCGCCGCTGTAGCCAACAACAATGTCCACGACGCCGGGCAACTTTGCAAAGTCCGACTCGAGGCTCCAAAAGCACCCGCCAGCAAATACTGCGGTCTTGGATTCGGGGGTTTGTGTTTTTGTTTTTGTGGTGTCGAAGGAATCGCGACTGACAGTATTGTCGCCTGACTGCGAGCGCAGGGTGGACGGCCACAAAAAGAAGACTGTGCAGATCCATATTGCCACATGAAGGGTTCTCATGTGAAGCCCCCAGGTTTAAAAACGAAAAAGGGTGTTACCGAAATTATTGCACGGACGGCAACTACTTGGCAATACTTTTTCTGGCAGGGCTAGCGAACCGACCTCGGTAGCATGTGGAGCTTAGAATGTGTTTGGTCATTTAAATTCAAAGCAATCGGACCGCATTTTCGCTCGAGAACGCGCGACCAATGCGATTTGCGGATTCCTGCAAAGTCGAAAAGATGCTGCTCGTCTGTGAGAAACAGCGAGTGCAATTGCCGTCCAGCGAGCGATTGGGGGTGGATTTGGAATTTGCTTGGGCTCAGGACCCAGAGCTACGCCGGACAGTTATTTACTGTATGGCTGGAGCGGGATTTTGGGCGGCTGGCGTATTCATGAATCCTGCTTGGCGGTTCTTGAGTAGGTGCAGGAATTCCGAGTCGGTTGAGAGGATGAGACGCGTATCTTTGCCGATGGATTTCTCGTAGGCTTGGAGGGTTCGGATGAAGCTAAAGAACTCGGGGTCTTTGCCGATGACTTCGGCGTATTTGCGAATGACTTCGGCGTCGGCTTTACCTTTTGTCTCGCTCGCTTCTTTTTGGCCCAGACCTTCGATTTTTTCGCTTTCAGCGCGTGCAGCGTTAAGAATTTTTGCTTTCTTCTTTTCGCCTTCTTTTACGATCAGCATCGAGATTGCTTCCCGTTCCGATACCCAACGATCGAAAGTCTTTTGACGCACGCTTTCGACGAACATGAGTTGGGAGATGCCGACGTCGATGATCTCGATAGCGACGCCATCGACTCCGCCTTCTTCGACGGTTTCGGTCAATCGCTTTTGCGTTTCAGCACGAATCAGATCAAGCAATTTTGTTCGGCCGATTTTGATGTTGCTGGGCTGAACAGGTTTTTCGAGCGTCTTGAGTTCCTCGGGCAGTGCGTCTTTATTGATTTCAGTCAATTCGGTGACGAGAGCTAGGCTGTCGTCGGTGGAAGGCAATGCTCGGTCGGTGGTTCGAACGACTTCAGCTAAATCGTATTGCCCGATCACGTCTCGAATAGCGCTGCGGGAAATTTGTGCGACGCGTTGTTCAGCCAAGTCGATGGTTCGCAGGCGTTGCACGAATGTCTTAGGACTTTGGATTCGCCAAACTGCCCAAGGCGTTAGGTCGATTTTTTTATTGTCGTTCGTATTCACATCGTTGATTGGAGTTGCCGAATCACCACCCCAGTACTGTTTCGTCTTGGGCAATCGCTCAACTGTTTCCAAGAATGGAATTCGAAAATGTATGCCGGGATTGTTGTATTCGCGAACGGGTTTTCCGAGTTGAAGTACAACGGCTAACTCGCGCTCCGAAATAACGAAGACGAAGAAGGGTGAAATGATCAGTAGAATCGCAAGACCAGCGAGTACGCGGATGGTATTTTTCATTTTCGAGAACCGATTTGTGTATTTTGAATTGATTGGGCAAGTGAAGGAGACAGGCGGTGCGTCGGCATTGGCCTATTGCGGTTGCAATGCATTGCCGAGGTTCAGCAACATTCCCTTGAGTTCCGAATCGAGAATGGTCACGGGGCCGCTTTGCTCAAAAACTTTTTCCATTGTCTCTAGGTAAAGCCGTTGGCGAGTCGCTTCTGGAGCTAATTGATATTGCATGTATTTTTGGGAAAGTGCCGATACTTCACCTTCGGCTTCGGCCAAACGGCGTGCGGAGTAGCCTTCAGCCTCGCGGACGAGCTGATCGCGTTTTGCTTCGGCAAGCGGCAGGATTTGGTTTTGTTCGCGGCGTGCTTCGTTGACTAATTGATCGCGTTGTTGAATCGATGCAATGACATCATCAAACGCTGGCTTGACCGAGTTTGGTGGCGTTACTTTCTGCATTTGCAATTCGAAAATATCGATTCCGCATTCGTAGCGTTTTAGTTGCTCACGCATTGCGTCGATGGCTGCCAGTCCGACTTCGACGCGTTTGGTCGTCAGCAACTCATCGGCTGCGTAATCGCCAACAGCGCGATTCATCACGGTTCGGGCGACTTCATTTATCAAGCTTTCCGTGTCGCGTTCGTCGATGCTGAAGAGGTATTGTTTGGGATCGTTTACTCGCCACATGACGTTCCATTCGACTACAGCGGCATAAAGATCAGCCGTCACAATCATGGCTTCGCTTTCATCGCCACGTTCAACTTGCAATCTCCCGGATTGCTCGCGACCACCCCAAGGGAGGCGGAAAGTATGATCGCTCATGTCGACGAGCATCCGAGATTCGATGAATGGCACTTTGAAATGTAGGCCCGGCCCTACGGTTCGGCTGAAGGCACCAAAGCGAAGCACGACTGCTTGCTCGTGTGCTTTGACGGTAAACGCGCTACTGATAACGGAGTAAACGATCAAGATTCCTGCAAGCACGACCATAGCCAAACTGGCGACCTGCTTGGGGTTAATCTCGATCGGGACATTGGATGTTGGTTTTCCCATAGAAGCATTCCTTTCATTGGACCTATTCGTTCACGGTGATTGGTTGTTTTGAGAAATGTCGGAACGAAGGCACTTGTGCGGGCAAGTATACGTTGCATTGACTGTTCTGCGGTTCTGCTCGCAAATTGCGCAACAAATTGTATGACCACTTACAAGGCTGCTTTCTTGGCGCGACAGGGCGCAGAACCAGCAATTCGTTGGGTTTACAAAATGGGGTTTTTCCGACAATGCCGATTTTGTCGTTCGGTAGTCAATCTAGGTGGTGTCAGAACGAGTTTTTATTTGGTGATTTTCTTCGTTGCGTCCTACGTTTGGACAGTCAATTGTCAACGATAGGCGCATGCTGACGAGTCACAAGCGACTCGTCGGGGACTTTTTGGCCCAGTAACTTAAAACGAATCAGATTAAAGTATCGAAAATGTCGAACAACGTTAACACAATAGGCGTCCAGCGTTTCACGTTTTCGCCGGTGGTATTGGATTACGTAGAAAAGATCATTTTGATCGCAATGTTCTCGTACTTTCTGGTACCAGTTCTCGGGGCGGTTTTCACGCGGGGCGATCTGCCTGCATTTTTGATTTGCGCCTCAGAAACGATCGTCGTTGTCTTAGTATGTTGCCGCAAGCGCGCGCAATCTCTCTCGGTGCGAAAACTCGATTGGATTTTAGCACTTACGGCGACGATAGCACCGATGATGGTTCGACCTAGCGACGTTTCTATACTCGCCAGCAACGATTTGCCAATTCTCCTCATGCTGGCAGGAATGGCCGTACAGATTTGCGCCAAGCTCAACCTAGGCCGACGCTTTGGAGCAGTCGCTGCGAATCGGGGAATTTGCGATCGCGGGCTTTATCGAATTGTTCGGCATCCTATCTACGCAGGATACATGCTGACACACATCGGCTTTCTACTCGCCGCGAGTTCGTGGTGGAATCTGGGCGTCTACATGATTCTGTATTCGATCGTAGTGCCCAGGATATTGGCGGAAGAAAGGCTATTGTCCGAGGACCCAGAGTATGTGGAATATCGCCACAAAGTTCGCAACCGCTTGATTCCCGGTCTGTTCTAGCAGCATTGATTTGCATGCGCTCGAATGCCGCGAAACGATGGAGCGTTGCCAATCGACCTCTAAGCGCCAATCCAGCGCGAGTACAAGCTGCGAGCAATTGCGGGATCTTGTGTGCCAGAGACGATGACTCGACCGTCACCAAAAATTGTCAAGGTGAGTTCGCCTGTCGTGAACCGCACGAGGAACGGATTGGACTCGACGGTACCATGAGGCTTGAGCCTGTTGCTTAATGCAGCCATATCGAGTCGCCCGGATTGCGGCTGAATCTGCACTGCATTCTTGCCGCATAGTACGCTTGAAAGAGAAGCGAATTTGCCCGAAAGAAAATCGTATTCGCCTCGACATGCGGGACACGAATCGCTTGTTCTCATAGGATCCAATTTGATTTTTCGTATTTCGCTGGACCAGAAGTCAAAGCAGATCAGATCGCGGGTAACCGATGGCTTGTTACCCGATAAGATTTTGATCGCTTCTAAACTTTGCCAAGCAGCAATAATCATCACCGCTGGGCCGATGACGCCGACAGTGTCGCAAGTTTGCTGACCATCTGGTCCGGGCAATTCGGGCAGCAAGCAGCGAAAGCAAGCTGTTTCTCCCGGCAAGATCGCCATGACTTGCCCGGATGCACCTACACATCCTCCGTGAATCCAGGGAACGTGATTCTTGAGCGACCAATCGTTCACTAAGTAACGGGTTTCGAAATTGTCCGTTCCATCCAAGACTAGATTGGAACCGGCAAGCAATCGCTCGGCATTGCTGGGAACGAGGTCCTCGACGATAGGTACGATTGTGCATTGGCGGGCAATTTGACTTAGTCGATCTGCGGCGGCAACAGACTTGGGCAAACGATTCGTGACATCCGATTCACAAAATAATGTCTGGCGAGGCAGATTATCCCACTCGACCCAATCGCGATCGATCAACGTGACGTGTCCGACGCCCATTCGCACGATCCGTTCTGCAATCGTAGAACCCAAGGCACCGACGCCAACGACGACCACGCGGCTTTGTTCGATTAATTCTTGGCCCCGGTCTCCGATAGGCGCAAACTGCATTTGCCGTTTGTAACGCCCATCCGGTATTGAGGATGCGGATTCTGTGGGTTCGTCGGACATGCAATCACTCCGTTGCGTGTACACTTAGAAAACCTATACTTCCAATAACTGCAATTTTCAGAACGACCATCACTCTATAGTTTGTCTAACTCATGGTTTCCATCGTCATCCCCGTCTTCAACGAAGCAGAGAGCTTGCCTCTGTTGCTTGAGAAGATTTCGTCGATGGGCAAATCCAATCAGTTGGAGTTACAAGTCATCTTGGTCGACGATGGCTCGACTGACAACTCGTGGTCGACCATTCAAGGGTTATCGGAACAATTTCCGGGCGTCGAAGGCATTCGCTTTCGACGCAACTTTGGCAAAGCGGCCGCTTTGGCTGCTGGCATTGAACAATCGAAAAGTGATGTTGTCGTAACGATCGACGCGGACTTGCAAGACGAACCCAGCGAGATCCCAAAACTAATCGGCAAGATCAACGAAGGGATGGATGTTGTCAGCGGTTGGAAACAGATTAGACACGACCCTTGGCATAAGACAATTCCCTCTCGATTTTTTAATGGACTAGTCAACTTGCTGACTGAGGTGCGATTACACGATCACAATTGCGGGCTAAAGGCTTATCGGCGCGAGATTTTTGACGAAGTCAAATTGTATGGCGAAATGCATCGATTTGTTCCGGTCCTGGCGGCTGCTCGCGGATGGCGAGTCTGTGAAATGCCCGTGACCCATCACGCTCGCCGCTACGGGATTTCGAAATACGGCGTCGGACGAATGGTAAAAGGATTTTTAGATCTATTGACGGTGTATTTTTTGACTGGCTATCGACAGCGGCCACAACATTTTCTTGGGTCCTTTGGTTTGCTGTGCTTTGCCTTTGGTTCGATTGCCTTGGCGGGATTGACGTTCGCGTGGGGCGTGAGCCGGATGTTTGATTCCTTAACGCCCATCCATTTGCATCAACGAGCCATTTTCTTCTATGCGATCATTGCATTGCTGCTGGGCGTGCAACTGATCTCGATGGGATTTTTGGCTGAGTTGATCACCATGAATTCGCGGTCCGGCAACGCACCGTATTCAATTGCCGATCGCACGAAGAACATTCGTTAACGGCGTCGAACGATGTCGGCCAGCGAGTACGTTCAAGCAAAACAAACGATCCCGTAAACAAACAGAGCCGTCGTTAATGCGTTATTTTGGCTATGCGAAGTGTGGATACAAGTTTTAGAATGGCACTCTTGAACTAGCGATGCGTCCTTGTGAGCCCGCTGCCCAGAACTTACCTGATGGCGAGACACGCACCACATGAAATCCTGTGTCGGATCTGCGCATCCAATTTTTGCCATCCGTCGACACGTCGGTTCCATTCGGGCCGACGGAAATGAATCGAAACATACCGTCGACTTGGCGGAGTGCTACCGATGATCGGAATCCTGTTGGCATCGAATGCGCTGAGTGCCATGTGACTCCTCCATCGTCGCTCCATCCGGCGGCTTGTTCGCCGTTTGACTCGTTTTGATAATCGCCGCCGACGATGAGGCCGAACGAATCGGATGCAAAGTGAATTGCAAAGATTCCCGACGATTCATTTCGAGGAATATTCGTCCACGAAAAGGACCATTCTTTAAGTTCCGGATCAAACCTCAGCGCACGTCCTTTGTCTGTGCCCGGAGTTTTTCCTCCGGTTCCAATCCACGCGCGCTTGCCCGGTCGCATGAACAAGCATCCGGAACTGGCAGCAAAGGCAGCTTCGCCGTTGTCGGCCATCGGACGTCTCAATTCGGGAATTTCGCCCCATGTTTTTCCGCCGTCTTCGGTTTCGACAATGAGCAATCGTCCATTCACTGGATCACTGACGGCCATCCCGTGCTGATCATTTTCAAATGCTATCGCGTCAAAGAACGCTTGAGGGGAGTCGTTGCGATACAGTTCACGCCAAGTCGCACCACCGTCTTCGGTCCGCAGGATTACTGCCGGTGTTCCCGCACTGGCGATGCAAGCTGTGTTCTGGTCCCAGGCGTGGATGGAGCGAAACTCAACCGATTCGAATCCGGGAACTTTGATGATTTTCCAAGTTTCACCTCCATCAACGGATCGGACCACAGCCGCTTTACCTCCCCCCGCCCAAATGATATCGTCACTAACAACGCACAGTCCTCTAAGCGAAAGCTCTTCGCCACATTTACGTACATTCCAGAATTCTTCTGCGCGGGATGTGCTGAAGCTGAAAACTAGCGACGCGATCAAACTGGCGGCACGGAACCAAACGGAGTAGCTTAGACGGATTTTGTTATTCATGTGTGACTCGTATAAAAAGATAAGTGACGAGTTGAGGCGGAAAAGTCAGAAAAGTGATGAGTTAGAAAAGGTCTTTATTTTGAAAGCGATAAGGCTCCCATGTTACGTTGGCGTGAGTCCTCAGTCACGCGATCGTCTAATTACCTGCTTCGCGAATCCATCCTCCACCAAGCACGCGATCGTTGTGAAAGACGACGGCAAGTTGTCCGGGAGCGATACCTAGGCAAGGTTGATCGAACGTAACTTGAAAGAGTCCACCTTCGCTCGCGTTGACGTTAGCAGTTTGGGGATTCGAATTGTATCGGATCTTGACGCTTAATCCCGAAGCTGGCCATCGGTCAGGAGGCAGCAACCAATTAGAACGTTCGGCAACCAGCCAAGTTCGCTCTAGATCTTTTTGCCGACCAATGACGACGCGGTTTGTTTCCGGTTCGATGCGGACGACAAAGTAGGGCTCGCCCATGGCAACACGAACTCCTTTGCGTTGACCGATTGTAAACTGTTCGATGCCTTCATGGGTTCCCACAATTTTGCCGTCGGTTGTTTCGATTGAGCCGGATCTCTGGGCTCGACTTCGCTGGCGAACGAATTCAGCATGTTTGCCGGAAGTCACGAAACAGATTTCTTGACTGTCGCGTTTGTCGGCGACCCGCAAGCCGACTTGAGCAGCCAATGCTCGAATCTGGGGCTTGTGGTAATCGCCAATCGGCAACATCATGCGCGGCAAATAATGGCGGTCGATGCCGGCCAAAACGTAA
>JANMNK010000711.1:0-15354 GCA_031373875.1 Pirellulaceae bacterium
ATAAATAGCTGGATAATGTGAAAGCAATCCTTGTGACGACTCGCTGACCCTGGGTAAGTGATCCGCTAACTGTTCGTAAGTGCCGGAACGCCGTGGAAGCCGTTGGCTCCAAACCATCTCTCCAATTGTTGCCACCTTTTCCACTCCCGGTGCCAAGGACCAAGCAGTGAATATCGTTTCATTTCTATGCAGGCTATTGCCCAAAATACTCGGTACATTTCCAAAAGTACTCAGTTCAGTTTCCGAATTGCGAACGTCGGCGGGACGGTCTGAAGCAATCCATCCGTCAATTTTTGTAAGCCATTGCTGTCGTTCAGTCTCGTCTCCGCCCGCGCACTCGGCCAAGAGTCGGCGTTCGCATTTAGCCCGCGTAATATCGCCTTGGAGAATTGAACACCAAATTAAGCGAGCAACAGTTTCGAAAGACGGAGGGGAAACAATGGCGCTCGAACCGAGGCACCTTGGCGGTGGCTCCGCAAAGAAACTTTTGAATGTATCTGGCAATTTTTGGTCAAGCGGAAACTTTCGAAGAATGAGATGCCATGGAACGCTCGTCAAAGCTGTTTGATCCGATGGTCCTATCGGCGCTCTCAATGCCGTCGATGTACGTTGGTAGCAGTCCCTGGCGGCGTTTACCCAACCTCGATACAGATACAAATCTCCTAAGCGAATCAGCGATTCGGTCTCATGCGAACCGCTCCTCGCTTCGCTAACGATCTGCTTAAGGATTTTTGCGTCGGTGACAGATCGGGGTGAATCAAGTTGCTGGCGAATCCGTGCATCGACTGTTGCCCGATACTGTTGCAGAGCTTGGGGATACTTGCTCTGCCACTCGTTTCTTTGCCAAGCTACTTTTGCATCGAGCGGTAGAAACCGAGTGAAAGGGAAGGTCTCGTTAAGCGAGCTTGCAGGAAAGGCAATCAATCGACCGGAGGCTTCGTCCGAGATCTTTTGAAGCTGAGCAATTGCTTCGCTGGCTTCATTTGCCGCCAACGCTTGCTCCACTTGCGCAAACCGCAGTTCTGTAGTTGCGTCTGCAGAATGAATTTGAACTTGCCGGTCGCTGTCGGTCTGTGCAATCGCCGAACCCGAGATCAAACACGCGCAGCCGACCGACAACACAACGGAAAGCCAACTCGTGAAATTGGCTCCCGGCGACTTTGCGATTAAATGTTCGGTTACTTTTGTCATCGAGAAACGCGAATTCTTAGAAATTTTTATGTCCACACGACGATCGTGCTCTGTTTGGATTATCTTGCAACAACGTACTTTAAGCAATCGACAGAAATGTTATTCGCGATTCATGCAAGAGTGCGTAAAGTCATCCCGTCATTTCTGAACGGCGGCCATTGTTTTTTGGAAAATGTCGATGTCGCGTAATGGTGACGTTCCGATAATGCCCGACATATTTGATATGGCAACACCCACTTGCGTCGAATCGAGTACGGGCGCGCCGTGCGAGCCGCGAATCAACGATGCGTCGAGGGGGATGCATTTGTTGGCCATATCAAAATGTAACTCAACAGGGTCGTACCCAGGTTTTCGATGAATATCAACGGTGCGAGCATAACTCGGAGCGCGGGCATCATCCAACCACCAATAATAAGCTTGCCAGCTTTCCGCTGACGAAATGACGATACATTCGCCGCTTCGGGCATGTTTCATGTTCAGAGCGGCCCGTCTATCCCCACTGAGAACGTCGGCGACGCCGGGTTGTTTCGAAAAGGTTTGTTCGACTTGTGAAATGGTCTTCGCATCGCCATTCTTGACGAAGACATGACTGAACTGGTGGTCTACCAGAGCCCATGCTTGGCTGTTTTCGAAGTCAATTTCTTCGCCCTCCCCGCCCTTTTCCTGTTTGACCTTGAGCAATCCAGCTTGCCGAAGCAATCGATTGGGATACAAGACATGCGAAACGGCAGTGATAACATATTCGCTCACCACGAGTATTCGCGGCATCATGTCGAGTTGTTCCGTGAGGTCACGGTAAAACTTATCGATCATTTCATCAAGTTCGGCGACAGCCGCCAATGCTTGCGGGCTATCGGGACCAACTTTCTGAGCTGCATAATCGAGGTGGGGGACGTAGATGTAGAAAAAATCGGGACGAAGTTGTTTGGCGGCGTATGCTGCAGAGTCGATAATCCATTGCGAAGAAGGCCGACCAGCCAAAGGTCCCCAAAAATGTTTCAGAGGAAAGTGACCAAATTGATCCCGCAACTCACCGTAGTACTCCGTGGGCTTGGTGTAGCACCAAAGCGATTCGCTTCCATCAGGATTGTGGATAGGAGCTGGCATACAGATGTTGTCCGCACCGCATCCTTTACTCAACATAGGAAACCAGACGGCAGACCGTTTTGAAACGGAGCCTTGATGAAGGCGATCCCATATTTGCGGTTGTTCGATCTTGTCATTCCAGGCCGTCCACATTTCAACTTGCTGTTTATCGCGCCAGTAAAAACCGTTTGCGACGACGCCATGTTGATTTGGCAAACAGCCAGTGAGCATGTTCGCTTGTACGGGCCACGTGACAGCCGGGAAACTTGCGGAGAGTGGTACCATTTCTCCTGCGTGAGTTATTGCTTTGAGCTTCGGCATGCGGTCGATATCCGAAGGCCGCAATCCGGGAACGGAAATCAAGAACAAAGGAGCGTTGGTCATCGTCGTGTATTTTCTATGTAGAGCGGAATCGCAAACCAAGAATTACCATGGGAACCACCAGTATACAAACAGTTATCCCCGCCGTTGTTCCAGCAAATTGTAGTGCGGCGGCTGCGTCGAGAAAAATGAGAGTCATGATCGACTGTTTGATCGCCATTTGCACGGCAGGAGGCTTTAATGAAACAACAGAATTCAAGGCTCTTCGTATAAGGGGAAAAGCGAGCATCACAATCAATCCGGGATACCATGTGTAGGGATCAAGGTGCATTGAGCGCAGCGAAATAGCTGAGATGGCCACCACGGACCACAACCCAATCCCAACCGCAGCGACAATCCAGCCCAACACTAATTGCCATCGCAAGCTCATTTGCGATTCGCGCCGTGCTGCGGTGGTGAACCCTGCCACGTAAACGGTATGCGCAAGAGGTGCGAGATACCAAAACGGTTGATTTACAACATCGATATCAAAGAGATCCGCACCGGCGGCTAACCCAAGCAACATATTCAGACCGCGGCAAATACCCATGAGTATTGGACCCGCAGGTGTTGACTTAAGGAGGCTATCGTAAAGCAGGACAAACACGCCAATCAACACTGCGACCAAAGCACTATCCCAGCCCCCGATACTTGGATTTCCTTGTCCCGTTTCGCCAATATTCGTTGCCCATGCGGCCAGAATGCCCATTGCAATGAGGGTGTATCCCGCGCGCCGAGCGGAAGCGATCGAGATTCGACCATCAGCTAACGGTCGGCGGCGATTTGTCTGCTGATCGTTGGTGACGTCGTTCACGTCGTTAAGAATCATGCCCGACCAATAAAGGCAGATCGACGCAAGAACGCTTAGGATGAGTGACCTGGAAAAATGAAATGCGTTCGTCGCGATTGCATAGCCAGCCAATATATCGGCAGCCGTCGTGAAAGTATTGGGAACTCGAACTAGCTCGGCCCAGTCACGTACTATGCCAAGCCAGCTTCGGTCTTCTCGGATCGTCGATTGCAAATTCCTAGTTCCGCTTCTTGATGTCAGATTCCAATTCCGGCACAGGCAGACCCAGGATTCCGCGTCCTTCGTCTAGTCGCACGTCTACATCCAATTGGAGATCTTCATTATCGATCTCCCAAAATTTAGAAATCAGTTCTTTGTCGAGAGGCTTGGCCGATCGCACGATACGAAAGCCGACTTCGCGAGCTGGATCGCTGGTGTACCACCAAGGGCTGTGAGGGATATTGGGATCCTCGGATTTCCAATCGTCGTCTTCGGAACCCATTCTTGCCGATGACCTAAGCCGATCAGCCGGATCTTGCCACCCGCCGCCCCGAACACATCGAGGGAAGACAGTCGTTGGCCATTGAACGGCTTCAAACCCCTTCTTCTCTGAGCCCAGCTATTCATAGCCATCGTCCGTGTAAGCATCGATCGTCCACTCCCAAACATTGCCGTGCATGTCGTGAATTCCCCAAGCATTGGGATTCCGTGAACCTACGAATGCAGCTTTCTCCTCATTGGCATCCGCGTAGGTTGCATAGTCCTTGATAGCATCGGAGGAATCTCCAAAGGAATAAGCTGTCTGGGAACCTGCGCGACATGCGTATTCCCATTCAGCCTCTGTTGGTAAACGGAACTGTTGTCCGACAAGTCCTGAAAGCCACTTTGTGTATTGTTTGGCAGCGTATTGGGTCATCGTAACGGCCGGTTGGCTTGGCTCCTCTCCGAATTCGAAAGTGTGGTCGGGTTCATAGAGAGGCGTTGGTACGGTAACGGCATCCATTTTATTTTTTGAATTGACAGGCCGAATTTTAGCGGACTTCAGGTCCTTGAAAATTTGGTACATGTTCATGAATTTTTTGTATTCCGCCCAACTGACTTCCGTCTTACCAATCCAAAACGGGTCCAAAGAAACTTTGACTTGGGGGCCTTCGTCCGCACTGCGGTCTGGTTCGGACTCGGGACTGCCCATCATGAATGTCCCTGCTGGAACTGGGATCATTTCGAACGTAACTTGAGTGCCAGGAATGGTGACCGAATACGGAACGAGGAATTTCCCACCATGTTCGACGAAAGGACCAGAGGCTGGTTTACTGTCGACAACGCCTGGTTCCTGGCATTGCCCTTGTGCGACAGCGAAACAGAGAGTGCATAAAGCCAATTGGAAGCGTAGCATAATTACCTTTGGTCGTTGGTGTTTCAACAATAGTTTTGCGAAGGCAGGCGGGACGAAGTAATGTTCGATGATCGCCGTCAATTCAGATTCTTCGAATGCTTTCCTAACCGATCGATTTCTTGCTTCCTTAATTTTGATCCAACATCGAGTTCGATGCGAGCCCTAAACGGAGCTGAACCAGGGTCGAAAACTAGTTCCAGACCTTTTTCTTCCGGAATTATTCTTGATTTCGAACAGGACTAAGATGCAGAAGGCCTTGTTTTTTGTGGACTTAAAGAAATATCCGTCTGCGCGGCTAAGTGATCTGGCACTATGCGTAAATACACTGGCCACAACGTCGTGAGCATCCAAATCAAGGTCATGCTGTCGGGGATCGGACTAAAGAGCGGACGTTCGGCCAGCGATACCACAAAAATGAATACCGCGGTCGAAACGAGAATTGGAACCCTCGAAACAATGCCTTGGTACAAATTCCACACCATAAGAAATAGTGCGATCAATGCGGCCGGGAATCCCAAGTTAATTGCAACGTCCAGAAATACGTTGTGGGCATGCCCCGAAAATCCAGCCAAAGCAATTGGACTCGCTCCCGCCCCATGACCATAGATAGGACGTTGCTTTGCAATTTGAAAAGCTTCCCACCAAATGCGAGTACGACCTGTAGCCGATGTCAGTTCTTCGATCTCCCCGGTCTTTGTCGATGCCGATACAAACTTGCCCAGCAATTTGTCGGTCCCAATAGTGCCCTCAGCAAGGATTAACCCAAACATTCCCACCGCAATGCAAAGGCCAATAAAATAAATCGTGGTGGGACGACGGATCAAAGGCAGGCACACGACTCCTACGGCTACCGCCGCACCAATGACGGGAGTTCGGCTTAGCGAGATTACTGTCTCGATAGCGAGCAATGGAAACCAAAACCAAAACCATCGCCACTGAACTAGGCCTCCGTAGCACGCCGAAAACAAAAAGAGCATGCAGAAGATCGCCGTTCGTCCCAAAATATTCGGATGCCCGAGTCCCCCGATGCGCTCGACGACTTGAGTGGCGCTCAGCACTTCCATAAAGACCGCCAAATCCGGGATGAGAATGTACGCGAATACGCAGCCAATGAGATACAGAAACATTCCATACAGGATATCGAACATCACGCATTTGGGACCTAAATGGGACATAGCCGCTGCTGCAAGGAGAAGCGTGCAAGTGAATGCTATACCGCTAGAAAGTGCAATCGTTGGGGCGAGCGCACCAATACATGCTGGCAAATGCAGGGCGCACAAAACTAACAGGAGACCGCCTTGAAGGCTTATGAACATCCGACGCGTATGCGGATCGCGCCACCATCCCCAGGCCCCTAACATTCCTCCCAGAAGTAGAATTGCAAACTTGATCAGCGACTGGGGGCCAGTTTTGTAAGCATCGACTGCGCGGTCGATTCTTGGAAGGTCGATGTTTGCAGCAAACACGATTGCAATTACCGAAATGCGAAGCAATAAAGGATAAAAGGCGATGCGATTTACCCGCGGAGCCAGTCCTCGATCCCGTATTTCAATAAATGGTTCGGCAAACGTGCTCACAAATTACTCCGAAATCAAAATCGCATCACCCAGCGACTCGCTACTCATTTAGCGTAATTTGTCACGTTTTGGATGGAAGAGGTTTGCCAATCAAGCACCCGAGACGGATGCTGTAAGATGATATTCACTGTCATATTCCATACAAGCCAATCTGGTTGCGGCGACTGGCTGAGGCAATCACGTCAAAGATTATCGGGCCGAGATGCGATTCGGACCGCTAGTTCCAGTCTCTTGTCGCCCCGCTTGACTTGTACTTGCACTTTAGAGCCAACTTTGGATTCGCTGATCAAACGGCGAAATGTAGCCCAGTCCTCGATCGGATGCTCGTTGAATTTATAGATCAAGTCACCTTGGAGGATACCCGATTCGCGTGCAGGTGATTCTTGATCGCTCGGGAATCCCCCGACAACAATTCCGTCTTTGCCCTCTTGAGCACGATACTCGCCGTCGGCAAGTTGCTCCATGGATGGTCGTATTCCGATCCAACCACGATCGACCTTGCCTGTCGCAATGATCTGCTCATATACCATTTTGGCAACGTTGCTCGGAATGGCAAAACTCACCCCGCGATAACTTTCACCGAGTATGGCGGTGTTGATACCGATCAATTGACCTTGCGCATTGACCAAGGGGCCTCCGCTGTTCCCAGGATTGACCGCAACGTCAGATTGCATCAAGTCCCCGTAAAACGCATCGCCGCGCACGGAGCCTCTGTATCGGGTGTCTTCGAGGCTTATGCGATGCTTGCTGCTAATGATTCCAAAGGTGATGGACCCCGTAAGTCCGAATGGACTCCCAACAGCCCATACTGGCGTGCCGATTGTGATCTTATCACTGTCGCCCCAATCGATTGGCATCAAGTTATCCGATTCGATGCGAAGCACGGCTAGATCGGTCTTTTTGTCGACTCCCACAACTTTGGCTTTGGCTCGCCGGCTATCGGATAAATAGACTTCGATGTCCGTTGCGCCTTCAAGCACATGGTTGTTCGTTAAGATATGTCCTTCCCTGTCGATAATCGCGCCGCTTCCCTGCCCTCGCAGCATTCCGTCATTCGGCTCTCGATCCGCATCGAGGAAGAATGACTCAAGCGAGTTTTTCGCTTCGCTCCGTACGGTGATGTGGACGACGCTAGGGACGACTCGGCTACTGACCATTTGCGACACACTTGCCAAGCCATCCACGGAGACATGACGAAGCTGTTCGCCGGCAACTTCGTACTCCGCTCTCAGTTCGCCACGATGCCATGAATAACGCGACCATTCCAGCAATGGTGGAAGCACAAGCCGTACTGCAACTAGAATGCACAGGACGACTGCCAAGCTTAGCAGTGTTGATAAGACCAACGACTTGGCTCCGACCTCGTCGGGTGCTGGTTGGGCTCCCTTCGGTGGCTTCGCTTCACGGTTGTAACTGCCCGAGTAATTCGATTTTAGTGATGAACTATTTTCGGGATGCGTATGAACGTTCGGAGGAGGTACAGATGATTGCTTGTCAGCTTCGAGTGGTAAATTCGAATCCTGAGGGTAGGGATGGAATTCATTGAGCATGCCAAAACCTTTTCCGTCGAACGCGACCAGAAACTTGCAACCAGTGCGATGGGAACTGTCTTTAGTTTAACAATCCGTCAATCGCGCGAGCCTCCCGAACAGGTTCCATTCTACCCGACTCCTGGCCAGACTTGCAAAGGAATTTACACGGAAGATTATAAAGTTGCAATTCAGCGGGAATGGTGACGGCTAGCTTCACGACACTAGAATTACTACTTTCTAGAACACGGCTAATCTGGCATGGTTGAGTAATTCGGAGGGGTCAGGAACAATGGTCGTAAGAGTGGACACTAACAATTCTCGGTTCTTTCGGCTCTCGCCGTTGTTCGAATAACCCTCTCGAAACTCAGAGTTTACCCAATTCACAGTTTCTTAAGCCTTCTGAAAAATCAAAGCTACCAATGCCCCAAGAACTTGCGAGTCGACTGTTTGATGAACTGGATCGATTGGTTTTGATTGATCCTCATACCCATATCAACCCACATTCACCCGCAAGTCGTACGTTGGCGGATTTGTTGGGATACCACTATTACACAGAGCTTGCCCATTCCGCTGGATTATCGCGCGAACGAATCGAGGAGCCGGGTATTTCGCCAAAGGAAAAAGTTGCTCGCTTGTTCGAGAAATTGGAGACCATCGACAATACCGTTCAGTGGTCATGGTTCATCGAGTTAGCGCGCGAATTGTTGGGATTTGAGGGACATCGTATTGGAGGTGACAACTGGGAATCGTTGTACGACTCCGCAGAACGTCAAATGGCTGCGCCAGACTGGGCTACAACAGTGCTTGAGAAAAGCAAATTGGAAGCCGTCTTTCTCACGAACGATTTCGATGACCCGCTAACAGGTTTCGATACACGATTGTACGTTCCGTGTTTGCGCACCGACGACTTGGTTTTTCATCTTGCTCAGCCGACTGTTCGTTCGCGATTCGCGAAGGCCACGGGCATGGAAGCCAACAATTTGACGAGCTTGCGTGCCGGCATCGGTAGATTATTTGAACACTTCTCAAGAAACGGCGTGCGGGCTTGCGCGATTTCGTTGCCACCTGACTTCGTTCCAAAGGCGATTTCCGCACACGCCGCCGAGGCCGCATTGTCGGAAATCAATCAAAATGGTCCCGAAGCTAGTTTGGATTCGATCCAGACGATGGCCCGGTGGAGTTTTTGGACACTAGCGGAGTTTTGCAACGAACATCAATTACCATTCGACTTGATGATTGGTGTTCGCCGACGCGTCTATCCCGGTGGCGTCTATCAAGGTCAAGATTTGTACGACAGCCGAGTCTCACTGATTCAATACGCCGACTTGTTCAACGCGTTTCCGAAAGTCGTTTTTCCGATATCTGTTCTGGCGAGTGTAACGAATCAAGAACTCGTGGATTTCGCGTGGATCTTTCCTAACGTCTACACGAGCAGTCATTGGTGGTACAGCAACACGCCGAGCTTCATCGCTCGCGATTTGGCAGCACGTCTCGAAGCCATCCCACGAACAAAACAAATTGGTTATTACAGCGACATGTATAAGCTTGAATTTGCTTTGCCAAAATTTCGGATGTACAAACGAATTCTTGCCACCACGTTGGCGAACGATTTTGTACTCGCTAGGAAATGGTCGGAGGACCAAGCCATCCGGCTTGGTACGGATGTTTTAAGAGCAAACGTGGAACGAGTTTTTTACAGAGAATAAGGGACTGTTCGTCCGCCGCATTATCAATCGCCAGCTACAGTGAAAAACGTGAAAAACGGTTGCATACCAGAGATCAACAAGCTCGCCAGGAAAAATTCACCTACCACTAACGCGGTCTGAGAAAAATGACCGCTTTGCGAGTGTAACGGAATTTCAAGTAGACGAAGTTGCTTTGCTATTCCTGCGTAGAGTAATAGCGATGCAATTGCAATTGCCAGGATACGTTGATTTTTCTCGCATTTATTTTTCATTACGATAGCTTTTGCAATGAAACGCAAGCACTTCTAGGGAGGGTATACAGTTTTCCGGGCACCTGAGAATTTTAGAAGTTTCCGTACGAAGCTTTGGCGATACATCCCGAAACAACTGGGTAAGAAATCGTTGTTCCGCAATGATGGCCCTTTCGCGAAGTTCTACTCTGAGAGTCTCGGAAACTTTCATTATTGAATCAAAATCGGATTCGGACAACGAATCCTCACCCATTAGTTTCGCGACACCCAAATTAAAGGCGACGTCAATAAGTCCATATCGCTGTGATGCTGCAAATAGTTGCATTCGCTCAAACTTTGCTAGAGATTCCGTCCCAAGAAATGTAGTTAATTCGTCTAAGCGAGTTTTGGCTTTTTTCTCAAGGGCATCAAACCGATCAACTGCATCCGTAAATCTTGCCAAGGGCTCATGGCGAGTGAGCATGTAATCTTCAAATAGCTCCATCAGTTTGGGCTTAGTTTTGAGATCTGCGGGAGCGACGCCATGCTTTAGTGATTCTAACAAGTCACGTATCTTAGTGTCGGATTGTGTGGCTAGCATTCCACGATTGTATCGTTCGAGACACCCTCGCGCACCGATATTGAAGCTAGGATCAAGCCACGCACGAGGTCTTCGTAGCGCCCCAAAATCCGATTTGACACTGGTGGATTCGTATAGGTTTGTGATGTTTCCTGGATTAGGAAAGTACCCCAGCCGAAATGTCTCGTTGAGGAACAAGGCTTTTTTGCGCGGCACAACTTCAAACAGTTTTTCAATAAACTCGTTTGCCAAATTGTTGGTCTCAAGCAATATCGTATCTAATTGTTGCATTGACGCTAGTTTTAGTGTCGTCGCTTCTTCTTTAGTTCCACCGATGTACCGACACCATTCGACCGGGCCTAAATCGTAAAATAATGATTTCGCCGCCATCGCGTCACATAATTCCAAGTCTTCAATCCGTAATTTGGATTCGATAAGAGCCCTCAACTCCCCTTCTCTTTTGATTAAGTCTGTTTTTGCTGCACTACTAAGACTATTTGGTCCTCCCAAACCAACTGACCCACAATAGAGCCGGTGCTTCTCAATTCCTTTTACTATCAATTCTAACTCCTCAGGTTTCAATCGGATGATTTCGCCGATTCGAGAATGGGTGAATACAGACAGGAACAAGTCCAATCTTGATTCAGCACGCTTTAGAGTTTGTGAGGTGATTTCACCACCACTGAGGAAGTAAAAAAGATTAGTGTCACGGATGCGAAAGTACTCATTCGGACCGGGCAATACCTGAGCGGGAATTCTTGAATCCCGTGATTGGGCAAATGTTTCTTTTGGTTCGTCGCACATTCCCGTATTGAGAATTGATGCAACAACGAGAACCACACACGCCAAAAAAAATTGTTGGTTCATTAGAAAGTGCCTCGCTGATATAGTAGTTTTGGAGATTGCAAAACACTATGAATTGATGGCTGAGATCACGTTATGCCCAAAATTTTTAGCGGTTGCAGATTGAAAAGCAACAACACTTAGGGGTGCTCGTTGAATTTGCCACCGCTTTTGGTGGGTCTCGCCATCTCTTGCACACTTAGTTTTCGTCATCGGAAACCTGAAGATCAGTCAATTGTAAGCTTACTTCGCGTTTGCCATGTTTTCGAGTTGGGTGACGGAGCGGGATTGTTCTTTTTCTAGGTAGGGGCGGCCGTATTTGACGTTGAGATGATCCCAAGGGAGTTTGGCCGACAGATCGTAAGGCTGATGAAGCTGTTTCTCGATATCGATCTGTGCGTCGGCAAGTGCTTGCCACCATCGTTGTGGGTCGAGCATATTCATCCAGCCATCCATCCTCGCGCCACGACGCCAAGCCAGCTCGATGGCAGCTCCTGTTCGGCGATCGCCTCGGCTGAGTACTCCTTCCAGCAAACTTGTTTCGACACTGTGGCATTTGATATTAACGCCACGGTTTTTTCGTTGCTTCCAAAGGTAATTATGTGCCCACTCGAAATACTCGCGGTGGCGCATTCCGTTCCACTGAAACGGTGTATGCGACTTCGGAACAAAATTGGAAACGCTTGCGGTTATTTTTGGATAGCGACCTTGAACTTCTTTACCAATGGTCGCGATCGTTTCGGCCATTTCGACGATGCCTTCGAGATCAACAGGCCGTTCGCCGGGCAATCCGCACAGAAAATACAGCTTGACGCTTTCGTAGTTGTTTTCAAACGCTGCGCGACAACCCTCGTACAGATCTTCGTTCTTGATTTTCTTACGGATCTGTTCCCGCATATCATCTCGAGCAACCTCGGGCGCTAATGTCAATCCGCCACGACGCTGCTTGCCGACCAATTCAGCGATCGAGCGAAGTTGTTCGTTCACGCGAAGGCTTGGTATCGAAATGTTCACTCCTAGCGGATTGAACGTAGCTTTCATGCGCAGAACGAGTTCTTCGAAATGCGGGTAATCACTGCTCGAAAGCGACAGCAGACTGATCTCGTTGAACCCAGTGTTTTTGTAGCTCTCCATCGCGGCATTAACGATGGTGTCGACCGAGCGAATCCGAAGCGGTCGTTTGATGACGGTGCTCTGACAGAATCGACACTGCCAAGGGCACCCGCGCATGATTTCGATTGCAATACGATCGTGGACGCACTCGATTAGCGGGACAATTGGCTTGGTGGGTACAGGGATTCCATCAAGGTCACGAATTATGGATGGCTCGATGGTTTCAGGAACATCGCTTCGAGTCCGATGCAGCGCAACGATGCGACCATCTCGGTATTCGGGTTCGTAAAATCGGGGAACATAAGCGTACGGCAACCGTCGAGCTAACTCGGCCAACGCTTGTTCCCGTTGCTGACGGCCCGCTTCGCCAACAAGCCAACCGCCCTGCTCTTTCGCTTGCTGACGCAAAGCCAGCCAAAGATCGCAAACTTCAGGCAGTGCCGGTTCGCCGTCGCCTGTTACAAAGCAATCAATGAAATCTGCCATAGGTTCTGGATTTTGGCAGCATGGCCCGCCTGCCAAAATCAAAGGATCGGCCATAGTTCGATCGGCGGCATGCAGCGAAATATTAGCCAAATCGAGAACGGTTAAAACATTTGGCGAACTAATTTCGTATTGCAGCGAAAATCCGATTACGTCGAAATCCCCCAGTGGCGTATATGTTTCTAAGCTATAAAGTGGGACACGATGCAGGCGAAGTTGCTCTTCCATGTCCGGCCATGGCGTGAATACCCGCTCGCAGGCCCAATCGGATCGCGCGTTCATCAACGTATACAAAACTTGCAAGCCGTGGTGGCTCATTCCGATCGAGTAGGCGTCGGGAAAGCATAAACATAACTTCCCGTTAACTTCGTGATGATCCTTGACGACCGCGTTACGTTCGCAGCCGATGTATTGAGCTGGCATGCGAACTTTGGGAAGGATCGACCGTGTCAAAACATTCTTTAAACTGATGTTGATCATGGTCGCATTTCGTTAAGTGAATTCACGAAGCCCCTGCCGACGAGAAAGCATCCAAGCCGTCCATTCTAGCCGACATTGGAACTAGCTGGGATTGGCGATCTAGCTCGGATTGGATGCCGACTTGGTGGCTTCGACGTAGAGCATTCTAAGCTGATACAGGCTTGATTTAAGCAGATCCGCTTCGTGACCCATGAGGTTACGTCGTGTTTTTTCTTCCAACACATCAAGCAAGTCGATGTAATATTTCGCGTAATCCAGCCGAACGGTAGGCGCTTCGCCTGGAATGGCCAACTGTCCCATAGCTACCAAAGCCTGCGTCGTCAGCATGGAAAAAAGGGTTGAAATCGATGCCGGCGGAGGCGCATCAGGTTGGTAATTTTCCGAATCGCCGGTCGAGCTACTGACAGAACTGGTTTCCGACGCAGCTTCTTTTTGGTTGGCGGCTGCGATCGAGTCATCTTCAACTATTTTCGTATCCGGCGTATCGCTCATGATTTGGCTCCTGAATGCGATTCAAAAATATGCGTTAGCTAACAAGGACTTCCATTTTACGTGCCGAGTCGAGTCTGTTCCAGGACGCAATTTGCTTGGACGGTCGACACACACTCCAGCCCAATAGACAGAGTATACAATTGGGCCCAAGTCACATTTCTTGCGTGCGAAGGAGAATGCTGACGAGCCGTTTGTCGTTGCGTTACCTATTCTCGCTCAGTTTGGTTAGGGCGTTTCGAGTCCTTCCATGTCAAGCCGATCACTACCTACAGGAGGCTTTCCGTCGTGCTTGGTTCGGGCGTTCCGGGGACGCGGGTTTTTCGCCGCAGTCGGCGCTGAACAGCGGCCTCCACAAAGCCAGCGAACAAGGGATGCGACTGCGTGGGCTTGCTCTTGAATTCTGGATGGAATTGCACGGCTACAAACCAGGGATGGTTCGGTAATTCGATGATCTCTACTAATTGATCGTCTGGGCTCGTACCCGTAAAAGCCATTCCATGTGCCGTGAATTGTTGTCGATAGACGTTGTTGAATTCGTACCGGTGACGGTGTCGTTCGGCTATTTGATCGCAACCATAAGCTCGATGTGCTTTGGAACCGGCAACTAGTTTCGCGGGCTGTGAACCCAACCGCATAGTGCCGCCCAGATTGGTAATTTCGCGCTGTTCATCTAGCAGGCAAATAACTGGATCGGGTGTTTCTTTGTCAAACTCCGTGGAATGCGCTCGCTGCAGTCCAACGATCGTACGGCCAAATTCAATGACGGCGCACTGCATTCCGAGGCAAATTCCAAAAAACGGGATTTCGCGTTCGCGCGCGAAACGTATCGCTTGTACTTTTCCTTCGATACCGCGTTCACCGAATCCGCCGGGAACCAAGATTCCGTCGTAACCACTCAGCAATCGCTCGGGGCCTTCGGCTTCGATTTCACTGCTTTGAATTCGACCAAATCGAATTTGGGCTCGGTGGTGGATTCCAGCATGATCCAACGATTCATAAATCGATTTGTAAGCGTCTTTATGTTCCGCGTATTTCCCAACGACCGCAATGCTGATCTCGTGTTGGGGATTACGAAGCTTGTGCATCAATTCCTGCCATCGGTCCAAATTGGGAGTTTTTCCTCCCAGGGCCATTCGTTTGACGATCAATTCATCCAAACGATTATCCAGCAAGCTTAGCGGCACTTCGTAAATCGAAAAATCTTTATCGCGTTCTTCGATGACGGCTTCGTAGGGGATATTGCAGAACAGGGAAATCTTTTCTCTCTCTTCGCGGGAAATGCTCTGTTCGCAACGGCAAATCAAGATGTCTGGTTGAATACCGATCTGACGTAGCAACCCCACGGAATGTTGTGTCGGCTTGGTCTTCAGTTCCGCTGCTGCTTTGAGGTACGGCACCAGCGTTAAATGTATGAACAAACAATTCTCTTTGCCGACTTCTTGTGCGAATTGACGAATGGCTTCGAGGAATGGCAAACTTTCGATATCGCCGACCGTGCCTCCAATTTCTGTAATGA
>JANMNK010000729.1:0-8575 GCA_031373875.1 Pirellulaceae bacterium
ATGCTTGCGTTCAGCGCTTGAATGATCTGCTGATTGCCAAAGACGGTATCGAGCGTGCCCATCTTGTCGAGAGCAAGACAAACGGCACCAACCAAATTTGCATTCATTACGATCCCGACCGCATGTCAAGTGGCGAAGTACGCGACTTGGCCAACCGAGCGGGAGCCGAGATCGACCAGCGATACGGTCATCTGCTTTTAAATTCCGAAACGATGTACGCGCGTCGAGCGAAGGTCGTGGAATCGCGCACAAAACAAATTCCCGGCGTGTTGGACGTCGCCGTATCGGGCTCCGGCTTACTGAGCATCGAGTTTGATCGTCAAGTAACCGACCCAGAGTCAGTTCGCATCGGCGTACGCAAACTCGGGGTCCGGCTGCTTGAGCCACAATCTTTACCAACACCACTCGGTAGCGAACCAACAAGCACTTCGCCACGCCAATCTCAAGCGGCTCATGATCACGCTCCTGAGCACGAGCACGCTCACGGACATAAACACGGGCATGATCATGCTCATTCGCACAGTCATGCGCACTCGCGAAGCGGGCTGTTTGGCGAAAGGACAGAGTTGGTATTGGCAGCGGCCAGTGGCGCGATGTTGCTTGGTGGATGGTTAATATCGTTCTCGACCAACGTCACACCTTGGTTGCCGTGGAGCATGTACCTGATCGCGTACGCGTTCGGCGGTTACTTTACATTTCGCGAAGCTGTCGAAAGTCTTCGAGTCGGGCGTTTTGAAATTGATTTCTTGATGTTGGTAGCTGCAGTCGGTGCGGCCACACTGGGTGAATGGGCCGAAGGCGCGTTGCTGCTATTCTTGTTCAGCTTGGGGCACGCCCTCGAACATTTTGCCATGGGGCGAGCAAAACGTGCCATCGAAGCACTTGCCGAACTAGCACCTACGACCGCACTCGTACGACGCGGTGACGATACCATTGACGTGAAGGTCGAAGAACTGCAAATCGGCGATATCGTCATCGTGAAACCAAACGAGCGAATCGCCGCGGACGGCTTTGTCACGAAGGGCACCGGCAGTGTGAATCAGGCGCCGATTACAGGCGAGAGCATGCCCGTCGACAAACATCCTGTCGATGACGCACAGTCGGCAGCGGCGGCCCCAGATCGCCTCGATGTTCATTGTCGAGTCTTCGCAGGAACGATTAATAACAACGATGCCTTGGAAATCCAAGTAACAAAACTCTCGACGGACTCGACGCTGGCTCGCGTGGTGCAAATGGTCCGTGAAGCCGAAACGCAAAAGTCCCCGACGCAACGTTTTACCGATACGTTCGAGCGGTACTTTGTCCCCGCCGTGATCGTTTCCGTGGTCTTGCTATTGTTCGCTTGGATTGTGATCGACGAGACCTTCGGTATGTCGTTTTATCGCGCGATGGCAGTCCTCGTCGCGTCAAGCCCATGTGCTTTGGCAATTTCGACGCCAAGTGCCGTGCTGAGCGGCGTAGCGCGTGCGGCTCGCGGCGGTGTTTTGGTCAAAGGCGGCGCACCGCTTGAAAACCTGGGACGACTCGCAGCGATAGCTTTTGATAAAACCGGAACATTGACCGAAGGCAAACCACGATTGACGGACGTTATCGTTGCCCCAGGAGTTTCTGAAAGCGAGTTGTTGCAAGTTGCACTCGCAGTCGAATCTCTCAGCGATCATCCCTTGGCTGCAGCAGTCGTCGCAGGTGCAAAAATGCGTTTGCTTGAGCAACCGATCCCCCAAGCTATGGACGTTCAGAGTATCACGGGACTGGGTGTCACGGCGAAAATCGATGGCGAGAAAGTGATTATCGGGAACGAGCGATTGATTCTGCAAGAAAGTGCGACGTTACCCGATGCCTTGCATAATAGTTTCGAGAGACTCAAAAAATCCGGTCGTACAACGATGATCGTGCTGCGTGGAAAGAAACTTCTCGGAGTATTGGGCGTGATGGACACGCCTCGCCCGTCGGCTAAACAAGTAATCAGTCGACTTCGCGAGTTGGGTGTACGCAGAGTGATAATGCTATCGGGCGACAACCAACAAGTGGCGACGGCGGTAGCGAATGAAGTCGGTATTAACGAAGCTTGGGGCGAGTTGATGCCCGAAGCTAAAGTGGAGGCGATCAAGAAGCTCTGCCAGCAGGGTGGTGTTGCGATGATTGGCGATGGAGTCAACGACGCTCCTGCAATGGCCAACGCAACCGTTGGAATCGCCATGGGTGCCGCCGGTTCCGATGTTGCGTTGGAAACGGCCGACGTTGCGTTAATGGCTGACGATTTAATTCACCTGCCGTTCGCGGTTGGCCTAAGTCGACAAACCAGCCGAATAATTGTTCAGAATCTATGGATCAGTCTCGGAATGGTCGCTTTCCTAGTCCCCGCAACAATCGTCGGCCTTCGTTTGGGCCCTGCAGTTTTCCTTCACGAAGGTTCGACCTTGCTCGTCGTTCTCAACGCGCTCCGGTTGCTTACCTACAAAGAAAAAATCGCGTTTACTCGCTGACCAAAATCATACTCTTAATCGTACTCGTACTCAGTGAAACGGTACTCGTACTCGTACTCGTACTCGATCAGTAGCCAAATTCGAGCACGAAATTGCTTTCAGTTCGGCGTCTCCACGCTGACCGAAATCCGACTCTTAATCGTACTCGTACTCAGTGAAACGGTACTCGTGCTCGTACTCGATCGTTAGCCCAATTCGAGTACGAGTAAGTACATGCTGTCAATTCGCAACCTTTGTCGCCATTTTGCAAAGCCACACGTTCCGAAATCGTACGACATCGTGCAACTTCGCCCACAGACCGAATGTGTTTTCAAAGTAAGCCAACTTTGAAGCGATCAAAAAGTTACGACATGGATGCTCGGGTCCAGAATGAGTTCGCTCAGCGGCGCTCCCATTGGCTTGACTTCGATGTCAAAGCCGCGAAGTGTTTCGGTTACACTATAGGAATCAGCACAAACAATACAAGCTTGCAGAATCACTCCATCTGCTATCATGGCAGCTAATTTTTTCTGCAAGTCCTTGTCGCCAGCAAGCAGCCGAGTACTTGGCCCCCAAACAATCAAACTAACTTCGTTAAACCAACTAGCCTTCTTGGCAGCGTGTCCATACATCAAGACCATGCGGTGTGCGACATCAGGATCCGCCGAGGTCCAAACGATGGTGATCTTCTTGTCCGAAGCCTATTCTTGGGCACCAATGGATGGCAGCACTGCAGGCGTGAATAAATTGACTGCGACAGAGCAGAGCAACACGAGACTAAATCATTTTGCCATGGAGCTAAATTTGGCCATCGCTTGAGCCCTCATACAAAATACACCGGTAAGAAGTTTCATAAACCAGAAATGAGCGTACATGATTGTTGGCGATCGCATCCGGGAAAAGTAAATTCCGCGAAGAACGTTTCACGGTACGTTGATTGCAGGCTTGAATCCTATTGTTGTGCGCCCATTAGGAGTCAAATACCAGTTGAGCGGAAAAATCATGAATCGACTATTTGGATATTTTTTAGTTCACCCAAGAAATCCGAGTGAATGCGTTAGCAACGGTACTCTTGGGTGCCACGTTACGGGTTTTGCAAGTCTCTGCCCTCAAACGTTCTTGTTAAATAGTTCTACCCAACGCGCCAGTGGAGAGCCAGCGCCCGATCCCGGACAGTCACGTCCGGATTTGCCAGCTCCGAAATTTCCCACACCAAATTTGCCGGAACCGGGCGATCCACCGAATCCAAAGCCACCGATGTGGGATCCCCCACCGCGCGAGCCGGAACCGACACCATCCCAACCACCAGGCCCACGTGCCGAGCGGCCTATTTGCCGTCAACTTCACCGACAATCACGCAGCTTTTCGTGTTAGATCCAGTATGAAATTTAGTCCTCTACAGCAGCTAAGCGAATATTCTTCGCTAGCTGCCGACGGGCGATATCTTTGGGTTCATTTTCCCATCGGCGAGCAAAGCAAAAAAAAGAGATGGGTACCATTTGTATCCATCTCCTTAAGCAGAACGAGGCGATGCTCAAAGGGTGAGAGCGATTGCTTAGGTTCCGCTTTTCTTTTCGATCGTTTTGCCGGCGTTCTTCACTGCGTTGCCGGCTGCTTTTGTCATGTCGGCTGCCTTGTCAGCAACTTTTTTTGCACCTTCTTTTACCGACTCACCAGCTTTCTTAGCTGTGTCACTAACAGCTTTACCAGCATCTTTGATCGTATCCTTCACGTTATTTGCCATCGTACGTTCCTCGCGAGAATTCAGTTGAACAACTTACGTTAAAAGGCCAGTGGCCTTACACGATTCCCATTACTGCAACGAGTGTGCCAGACTTGATAAACTCAGATCGACTCTTCCTCACCAATTCCGTTCAACTTCTCCAATGTATTTACAAATTACCCAATTGCAGCGCATTTTTTGTAACTTTCTCGTTTAGCTTGTGATCGACATTCAAGCTTTGATGTGCGCGATTGGCTTGCACGCTGTTCGCGAATCGTACGACATGGGAACGTTCGTATGCATTAAACGGGCAATAACCCGGACGGCATGCTGTTTGCGACTCATTTCATCATGCGAGTCCTGGGCGATGCGACTCGTTGGTCAGAAGAAGGTATTCTTCGTCGGACAAAATTTTTGAAAAGCAATAAGTACTATTTGATTTGAGGGTTGAATCATGGCGAAAACGATTAATGAAAAGATGACGCAAATGGGTGAGTCGGTTGCACAAGCTGCGAAGACCGTTGCTGGTAAAATAGCCGAAGGCGCTGAGAAGACCGTTGAGATGGTTAAAGACACGACCGGCCTCGGGACAAACGAAGGCGACGATGTGGGAGTCTCCGGAATCACCGAACACATGGATGTCATCGCTTCGTGCGGCAAGAAGATCGGCGTCGTCGATGGCGTTGAAGGGAACACGATCAAGCTGACACGAAAAGACAGCCCAGACAATCAACATCACTTCATTCCCACAAGCTGGATATCGCGAGTCGACAATCACGTGCACTTGAAGAAAAACTCGAAGCAAGCGACTGACGCTTGGTCGTCCAGCGCATCGGCCAGTGATTCGTCGTGCGGTTGCTCATAGCCGCCGCACGTTCAACGGCGAGGCTACCACTAATTTCCAAAGCCATACGTGACGAGCGTATGGCTTAGTTTTTTTCCGGCTGTCCATCTTGCCGCGCGCGTCGCAGAAAAATTGTTTAACCGCGAAGCGCGCCTACCGGCGGCGAAACATTGCCATGTGGAATCCCCCGTCCACAACATTCTTCGTTTAGCCGCGCAGCGCGCCTATCGGCGGTTAAACATTGCCACGCAAAATCCCCCGTCCACAACAATCTTCGTTTAGCCGCGCAGCGCGCCTTTCCCCAGCAGCATCCAAGTGGCACAGCACTTGCTATCGAAGGGTAAGCAGCGTTTTACGGATGACGAATTTCATTTTTCTCAATTCGCTCTCCCTAACCTGCAAAACTCCAATTGCTGCCTTTCCGTTCGATCTCAATTTTTCTGATATTCACACCGCGAGAGAACCAACGATGAACGATGAACAATCAGCGAGGCCCAAACCTGTATCGATTGCCCTGTACCTAATTGTTGCGGCAGTGCTCGTTGCATTTATCAAGACTTTTTCCGTACTCTCTCCGATCATATTGTCATTCCTTTTAACGGTACTCATCTCGCTCGCACTCAATCCGGTCGTAACTTGGTTGAGAACGTTTACGGGGGGGAGAAAAGCAGCGACGGCGGTCGTTTTCGGCTTAATCGTGCTTTTTCTAGGACTGACCGGATGGGCGTTCTACAACCCGCTTAAAAATTCCATTACCAATTTGACCCAAGTTCTGCCCACATACTGGGAACGACTGCAAAAGCCCTTGATCAAAATGGAAACGCAAGCGGCACGATCCGAGGAAAAGCTACAAGAGCAAGTGAAACGCGAGATTGGACCGAAATCTGAAGAATCCGATAATGCTCAGCCAGCTTCGGAGTCAACCGAAAGTCAACAATCGCCGTCGACGACGGAAACTGCCCAGGACACTGAGAGTCCTTCGGTGAACAATGAAGACTCGGAATCCGAGTCGAAAGATACCGCCGATTCCGATTCAAAGAAAACCAAGGAGACCACTCCTATTCGGTCCACGTTGGGTGAAATGCTGCAAGGCGTCATAGGCAGCTTTACGGCGGCAGCAGTGAATGGTGCCCAGATCGTGGTGGTTTTGGTAACCGTTTTCTTTGGCGTGATATTTATGCTGCTGAGTCCCAAGCCGATCATTTGTTGGATATTTGCACTCGTACCGGAACGCCATCATGACAAGGCACTCGTCATCATGCAGCGAATATGCCGATTCGCGCCGAACTGGGGCGGATCGACGTTGGCTGGGATGTTAGCGATCGGCCTTTTGGTCTTTCTGCTGATGTGGCCAATCTTAGGCCTTATGGACGCGCTCATTTTGGGCCTAATCGCCGGCATGTTAGAAGCTGTTCCTTTTCTGGGACCGACTCTGAGCGTTGTACCCGCACTTCTGCTTGCTTTTGGACAAGGTGGGATGACTCCTGTCTGGGTCCTCCTGGCGTACATTGCCGTGCAAATTTTAGAGAATAACGTCATCTTGCCCATGATCATGGCTCGCGGTATGAAACTTCACGCAGTCGCTGTGATATTTTCGATGTTCCTATGCGTAGCCGCTTTCGGCGTACTTGGCGTTCTCGTTGCGGCCCCTCTCGTTGCGATCGTGAGTATTGTGCATGAGGAGCTTTATCGCAAGCAATTTCTTCCGACGACAACGCAAACAGACTTGGAGCGACTTGCTTGGCAAGCCCTGCACGAAGGTTCTAGCGACGAGAACACGAGTCGTGATTCGAATGCTGATGCGGACAAACAGCCATCGAAGTCAGCATCTTGCTGTGCGAAATCGGAAACTGTCTCGGCCACTCTATGAATAAGAGAGTAACAAATTGTCGTCATCTCCATTGCCGGAAACCGCCAAGAAGAACATTGAGGTGATGGCTCAATTCGAGCAAAAGCTGCAGCTTAGTCGAACAGCAATTGATCGATTGGGTGACGCGATCGCACGTTTCTTCGGCAGTCTCTGGTTCATCGCCGCCCACGCAGTATTTCTCGCTATCTGGTTTGCCATCAACAGTGAATGGATATCAGAGCTTAAACCGTTCGATCCTTATCCATTTGCGTTCTTGGGACTGATCATCGGCATCGAGTTTATCGTGCTGACGTCCTTTGTACTGATGAATCAAAGCGTGCAAACAAAACGACTCGAACACTGGGGGCACGTGACTTTGCAAGTTTGTATATTGACCGAGCAAGAAGTAACCAAGACCATCCAACTGCTTCACAAGATCTGCGAGCGACTGGATGTGGAAAATGGCGGCGCGGACCAAGAGTCACAGGAACTTTCCAAGCCGACCCATTTGACGTCGATGGTCGAAGAAATCGAAAAGGCCCGCGAATCTGGCAAACTCGCGAAGGAGATAGGAATTCAAGGTGAGCAAAAAATCGCCGCAAAAGAATAGAAATCAGTTCGAAGAGCAGCTAGATCGGCAGAGAAACATCTAATGCTTTGCCGGATTGGGCGGCAGGGGAGTTTCCACGAGAAACTTCACAAGCGATTCAACTTGTTCGTCGGTTAGGATTCCGTTCTTCGACTTTGCAAAGGCAGGCATTAGAGTCCCGTCTATTCCTTCGCTGATATGTGTTCGCCAGTAGTCAGCGTTGCGAGATTCATCTGGCTCACGTAGGTCAGGCACCATACTAGCTCGGTGCTTGGCGTCGTGGCAGATAGCGCAGACAGCAATATACAAACCGTATCCGATTTGCTTTGCTGCGTGTGAGTGACACGACGCACAGTCCCCTTTAAAAACGGCTTGCCGGTCGGCCTGCGCAAGTGACACATTTCGACCGCGCACGCCTGCTGACATCCCGCCTCCATTCGGTACCCCCGGCACCAGAACTTCGTCGGATGGAGGACTGATTTCTGAGGTGACCAGCAGGGTCCAATTAGCGTGCGTTCCCTGGACCAGGATCGACTTTGTGACCGTGCCAAATTTCCCTGCCGTGCTCATGCTGATCTGAATTTCTTCGAAGGCACCAGGAGCGAGTGTAAACGGCATCTCGCGGGTATCGACAGTCGTGCAACCACAGGATGCATTTATCTTCTCAATTACGATCGGGTGCTCAGACACGTTCTTCATTTGAAACTTGAACAGCACAGGCCCTTCACCTTCGATGACAACACGGCGTTGTTCCGTAGCGTCCCACGACAGATCGTTTTCCGGGATTTTTTCGATGAAGTTCGCTTGTGGGTTTTGAGTGGACTGGTCCAAGGGCGCATCTACAAGCGTAGGAGACCGGTGAATGACCATGGGCTCGACTGCCGCCAAGTTTACTTTTACGGCAACAGGTAAATTCGGTTGCTCTCTGGAACAGCCAATCGCCATCAAGCTCACTGTTTGTAAAGCACATACACACAATGCTCGTAAAGTGGTAGATTTCATGAGCGGATTTTTTCAACGTTGTTTGAGATTGCGAAAGAAGAAAACGGTCTTAAAGCGCTAGAGGCCGCCGTAATTTTTTGGGCAAACCTCGACAAGAAATATC
>JANMNK010000731.1:0-4423 GCA_031373875.1 Pirellulaceae bacterium
TTCGTATTTTCCTGCAATCTCACGGGGCTCGACCACTCTCCAGGGACCCCCGCGCAGGCCAAAAAACGTCTCCGAGCGGCTCCTCTCTGGGGGCCACAAAGAGACAAATACTCTCGGAGTCTCTGGGTTATGAAATTCGCCGGGTTAACGACTCTGGGTTATGAACCGTCTGCCTCACTCGGGATTCTTTTTATTGACTAGTTTGGCTCACCAGGAAGCCACAAGCTGCGAACTTTGTGGCTGGGTAATGGGACGCGCGAATATTTGGATGCCCTGCTGTCTCGCTCAGGAAGTTCGCGGCAAATCTCCCTTCGACGATTCATCCCACAGCAGGTCGGCTCTCTGTGCCCCCAGTCCTGAATTGCATTGTCGTTCGAATTCCGAATGAAAAGAGCTGCAAATTCGCCGAAACGGATCGCTCTGACAGTTTCGAACTGGCTTGATAGAATCATAAACGAGCCGGTCCTACGAAGACCGAAGCTCCGCAGAAACGGTTCAGAAGCTAACTCTACCGCTCCGCATACACCTCAGTTCCCGCGTCCAATTAGAAGTGAGCCAATGGAAGAAGTAGCTCCAGTCTTGCTATTTCAGTCACTTTTTGCGAGCGGGTTAGCTGCGGTGCGAAAATATCAATGCCGCGCCTTCAAGGGGGGACCAACGGACGAAGAACAGACTTCGAGCAATGACGTCGTCTTTTTACAACGTGGCGCATTCTGCAAGCACACTTCGCGCCGGTGTCAACAAGTCATTGATGTCAATCAGGTAGGGTTTTTCGCGAGTGGGTCGATCCATCGGGTAAGTCAATCACATCATCGGAGAATCCATTCATTCGAGATTTCAGTAAAGCGTATTGATCTTGAATCGGCACGCCACTTTTTCGCCATTCAACTCGGTCACTGAGGTCGGCGTTAAAAAGCAATGCAATATTGCTGGAAAGGCAGTCGACGATTCACATTTTTCGGTAATGTCACACCCCAACCAATTATCTTTGGTTAAACTGAGGCCATCATACTTTTTTCAGAGGATGTGGCTTGCGAGGCGATCTAATGATGTACGAACGAGGTCGCAACTACGGCCTTCCGGAAATAGCCCATGTCGTCAGAATCAGATCCGTATAACGATGAGACGGGGAACCTACCCTCGATTCTGTTAGCCAATCACCACCGGTTCCTTCGGTTTCTTGAACAACGAGTTGCGAGTCGCGAAGACGCTGAAGAGATTTTACAATCTGCTTTCGTGCGGTCTCTCGACAAAGGCGGCGAGATTCGTGAACGTGAAAGTTCCGTAGCATGGTTTTATCGTTTACTTCGAAACGCCATCATCGACCATTATCGCCGTAACGCGGCCAACCAGAGGAAAATCGAGGGGTTTGCACAGCAACTTTCGGATTCCGTGCAGGAGGTCGACGCAGCCACGGAAAAAGTTATTTGTGAGTGCATACGCGAACTCATCCCAATACTCAAACCCGAATACGCGGAATTGATTTCGCGTGTCGATCTTCAGGGCAGCGACATTTCCTCGGCCGCTGACGCATTAAGCATCACGGCGGGCAATGCACGAGTTCGGCTTCATCGAGCGAGGGCGGCATTGCGTTTGGAGGTCGAGCGAACGTGTCGGACATGTGCGACGCACGGGTGCATCGATTGTACATGTTCCAAAACGCAAAACACTTGAAACTCCTTCGCATCTTCGAGATTGCGTTTGGAAACTGGAAGACTTGCACGTTGCGGTAGGTTTTACTAGAAAAAAGTTCTCAAGCCCCGTTAACTTCGCAATCCAGCAATTTGAAGGTACTAACCAAGTAGTGTGCCACAAAATTGCTGCGAGTTGCTCCGCATACCTGCGATATCGATTCCAACGACCCTTCTGCCGACGCCAATCGTTATCTAAGTGGCAACCGGTTTTCTTGTAGGTTTTCAAGTTTCCTTGCACTGGGATCGCTTTTCTACCTCCTGAAGTCTAGGCACCACAGGACCTCATTTCCCCTGATGCTTCGCCACAAGCTCGACTGCGGGCTTCATAAAACGCCCCGGAGAATATGTCATGCGGTGGGACTCCAAAAGATTTCACTGGATGTTGTAACGCCACCCGACCATATGCGTCTGCTAGGGCAGAAATGGGAAATCCTCTGTCTCAGATCTCGGACGCTCGGCCGAACCGGGCTAAATCAGGGAGAAGAAAATATGAGTGAATTCAAAGTTCCGGCTTTCCAAGCCTAGTTGAGCCGAATGGCAGAGCGAATGCGGATAGAAATCGCGCACTGGCTGATGAAGGCAATTCGAACGAATGTTCAGCCTAGAAAGGAAGACGTGCGATTGGTTTTGACAATGCAATGCGAATGCATAGGCTGCCACGGTGATTGTTGTACGTCATTGAACCAACACTGTAACGCCGCTTGATCGCATGCGTCTGCCAACTTAAACGTCATCACCAAATTCAGAAACCAACACAATCGATGGAAAAACACATGACTACCACACTCAAATTTCGGACGAATTTAAACTGCAACTCCTGTGTCACCGCAGTCAAACCCCTTTTGGATAACGAGCCCTCGATCACATCCTGGGATGTCGATATCGCCGCCTCGGAAAAAACATTGACCGTGCATGGCAATGGCGTGTCGAGCGAGAAAGTTCGGGATGCGGTGGCCAAGGCCGGCTTTAAAGTGCTGAACGAATTGGAGCCGGTTTCCTCCCAACGACCAGGGGAATCGCTAATCGAGCAACCAACAGCGACTACCTATTACCCCCTTATTCTGATTTTGGCTTTTCTGATCGGAGTAGTCACTCTTCTGGAACTTAATGCGGGCGGAATTGCTTGGGGCCGTGCTATGAGCAACTTCATGGGAGGTTTCTTTCTAGTCTTCTCCTTCTTCAAACTGCTCGATCTTCGTGGTTTTGCAGACTCATACCAAATGTATGACGTTATCGCACAACGATTCAGGTCTTATGGATACGCCTACCCATTTATTGAACTGTTGTTGGGAATGGCTTATTTAACCGGATTTCAGCCCGTCTTAACCAACATCGTCACACTCATCGTCATGTCCATCAGTGCCTTCGGTGTTTTTAAGAGCGTGGTGGCCAAACGTAAGATCCGCTGCGCCTGCCTTGGAACTGTTTTCAATCTGCCCATGTCTACCGTGACGCTAGTCGAAGACTCCCTGATGGCTGGCATGGCAGCGTTCATGTTATTCATCGGCTCGCACAACCAGGTCGGCCTCGACCACAACCCCCAACATTTTTTTGAGAAAGACAGGATTAACATGCAATCCCCCGCACTTCACCACCATGGTGCACATCACAAAGACAAAAATGTACATCTATTAACTTCGCTTTTCGTCGCTGGCGAAACCATTAATCCAGCAGGGCAACCATCCGAGTTGCGACTGATGCTTAAAAGCGGCGATGGAACTGTAATCAAGGATTTTGAAACAATTCACGATGAACTAGTCCATGTGGTTATCGTGCGAAATGGACTGGACACCTTCACTCACTTGCATCCTCAGATCCGTTCCGATGGAAACTTGGTCGTGCAGTACGCATTTCCAGTCGGTGGAACCTATCGACTCTATGCTGACTTCCAGCCAAAGGGGAAGTCGCACAATACAGCTTCAACGATAGTTGACGTCCCAGGTGAATCGCCGCTCGCACCAGAACTTCAAGTCAATGTGCCTGGACGCGTGCGTGGCGAAGATTGGATTGCCGACATCACACTGGATACCGGGACTGATGGTCGAGAATCGATTCTCCGATTTGCATTGATGGATGCGCAGGGCCGACCGTTTCAAAACCTGATGCCATACATGAGCGCACGGGGCCATCTTCAGATTGTCAGCGACGATGGCAATGATTACGTCCACTCGCATCCATTAGATCACGAACCAAGGAACTCATCGCACGTTGTTTCGTTTCATGCCACATTTCAGAAGCGTGGCATTTACAAAGGCTGGGGCCAGTTTCGGGTTGGGGAAGCCATCCGGGTCGTTCCTTTTGTCATGGATACGAGAAGTCAATCGTAGCCGCTGGACACCTCACAACGAGAAATCTAGATGTGCTAAGGCTTCCACGATAGCTGAAACTTCAATCTAAAATCGGAGAACCGCAATGCCGCATAATAGACACAGAATGAGAATGCCCCAGTGTATTCTTGTTTTTTTTGCTCTGCTCACCTCGATGGGCTGTGAAAAGCAGCCATCCGCGCAACCTATTGCAGAGGCCCATCCGACGAAGGTGTCGATAGCGAGCCCGACAATGAGGAGACCAATCGAAACTCGTCGGTACTCCGGAAGGCTTCAAGCCGATCAACGGGTTGAGGTTCGTGCTCGGGTAAAGGGTTACTTGGATCAGGTATTGTTTCAGGAGGGAACTGAAGTGACAAAGGGAGCAGAGCTCTATGTTATCGACCCAAGAACCTTCCAGGC
>JANMNK010000763.1:0-2905 GCA_031373875.1 Pirellulaceae bacterium
GAATCCCTGTAAAGTCTTAAGCTGAAATTCTTGGCTCATACGCTCGCCGCCGTGCCGTGCAATGGCGTGGGCAATTTCATGACTCATCACCACAGCCAATCCAGCTTCGTTGTGGCATATTGGAATGATGCCGTCATAAACGGCAACTTTGCCGCCCGGCAAACAAAACGCATTTTGCTTTTGGCTTGCCAGCAAACGGAACTCCCACTGATACTCGGGCTTGTTGGCGACTTGTGCGATACGTCCACCGATGCGTTGTACGATCTGCGACATCCGCACGTCTGGAGATGGCTGTTCGGCTGCGAGGACTTCTGCGTAAGCTTGCTGGCCCATCGCGATTTCTTGCGATTCGGGTAAGAACAAGATTTGATTGCGCCCCGTATACGGGACCGATCGGCAACCCGAAAAGAACGCGAGTGAAATCAGCAAAAAAAATGTTCCGAAGTGTCTCATTGCGAATCGTTGCATCGATATTCTTATCGTTCGAAATTTCTTGCTACCCAGTGGCCTACGGATGATATGCATCCACGCAGGGAGAGTGAAGTCCGAAATCCGAAGCAAAGTTTGCTTGCAAAACAATCTGCCCGTGCGTATTGGATCAATCCTTAACGCTGGTTGGAGAAGCGATTTCCTCGTTAAAGCGAATGCGATTGCCAAACGGATCGATGACTTCCACACACCAAGCATCGTAAAACGCTCGTTCGATCCCCGGTCGATTATTGGAATAGTTCGTCGCAAGTATTTCCTGATGAAAGGCATGAATACCTGTCATCCAAACAAATACAGTCGCCCCCGGACAACAGTCGCCATGATGTTCGGAGAGGTGCAGTTTCATCCCCGCACGTTCGACTTCAAGGTAAGCGGGTGCCGTTTCGTCAAAACGGTGAAGCCAGTTTTCTGTAAATCCCAAGAAGCCCAAATAGAACTTGCGAGCCTTTTCTAAATCGAAAATCCGCAGAATTGGTATCACGTTTTTGAATTGAATTTCCATGGAGGATCGTTGGTTACCGTTTACAAGTTGGACTTAAGGATCATGACCATCTAGACGCTCAGAATGGTTTATTGGCTTAATGTGATCATGCCAAAGACCATTATCCCACCTGAAACCAAAGCCGAAATAGCGCCTACCGTCAAGGCTGCTGTATTGGCCATATTCGAGCAATTCGAAAAGCGATTTGAGGAACTCGAGTAGCGATTTGCATCACGACTCGAACCGAAACATGTCGCCAACCGAATCGATCATCGTTCGATTATCTCGTCAAACCCAAACCCACCCATTTCCCCAAACCAAAACCCGTCCAGCGCCCCCACGAACCCAACCGAGCATTCTGCTTTTCTCCGATCCCCTTCTACTCGATATTCCGAAGAGAAGCGTCGGGATATGAGTCTCTCACTCCCTATCTCCCCTTCTCTTCGATACTCCGATGAGAAGCGACCGCGATCTTCGATTGTCTTCCCTATCTCCCCTTCTCTTCGGTACTCCGAGGAGAAGGGGTCGGGGGATGAGGAGCCAAGCACGAAAAAAATAACACGAAGCCAAGAACTTCCGTCAACAACCCAATCAATATTCCGATCAACCCATTCGCTCAGCGCCCCCGAACATTCGCCGTTCCAAAAACGCGCCGAACTATCACCCGTTCAAACCCCCAACAAAACAGCCCGAATCTTTCCATCCTTCAATATCAACCTGTTTGCAGAAACAGTCCCCATCAAGAACAAACGTTCCACGCCCCAACCCTTCGGAAAAAAAAAACCAAAGCGTAGTCGCACCGAACCCCTGGTGTCATCCACCAAAAACATCGACTCGCATTTACCTCGTTTCCACCGCGGGGGAAGCCGAATGGTGTGTTGCGTGGTCATTGCTCTATCAATGCGATTTGGTGGTTAACGCTTTTTGCTATGGAAAAATGGACACTATTTCTCACACGACCACTTCACACACCCTACTTTACTTTTCCCAACCACCAAAGTCCCACCTCATTGCGACTGCTTGACTTTACCACCTTTGCTCATCATGAGTCTTAGATCTCGATGAATTCCGACGGAACGAAATCCGCGAGCCACACTTTGTCATTGCACTCGTAAAACGCAACGCCCATTTGAAATGCAACAGTCGCATTCACTCGAAGAATGACCGCTTCCTTCGATTTGCGTCGCCCAACTTCCTTTGCCATCGCTTCGTCAACCGACAGATGAACGTACTGACGATTCATCGGTTTTAATCCATGTTGCTTTATCGATTCTACGAATATTGGACTTGTTCCGTGAAACAACATCTTAGGTGGTGATGATGGATGGAAAGACAATTTTTGCGGAATCGAGTGACCATAGATCGCACGTATTCGACCGTTCTCAATCTCGTGTCGGCGCTTTTCAGAAGATTCGATCATTCGAATGAGGTCCGACTCGTCGAGCTGTTGCCAATCGACTCGTTCACTTCGAAGTGATTCCAGTAGTTGCCCGACATCAACCCAGCCCTGGGCGTCCAGTTCTAATTCATATTGCCACGGAGCATGACGCAAGGCATGAGACAAGATCTTGCTCAATGCGGCAACTTCGGATGTTTCCATCATTTCTATTCCAATCCCTTAACACTCAAGCTTCTCGCAATAACTTCTAAATAACCATTGTTGCTTAACATCACTGCGAAATGCTTGCTTTTCTTCGCCGTCAACCCGATCGAGTGAGGCTCAATTGTGAGAATCTGCTTTATCCACTCGGATTCAATCACTTCGACAACTGAATCGATGCTCTCTCGTACAAACCCAAAACTATGCATTTCATCTCTAAATCGAAATGCGTTGAGACTCTCAAATGTCAACATTCCGCTTGACACTCCAGTCTCAAAAGTAATGGTTAAATCGACTCCATCAGAAGATATATGAATATCGCCACAGCCAGCGTC
>JANMNK010000778.1:0-3732 GCA_031373875.1 Pirellulaceae bacterium
CACAAATCGGTTGGCGATCATCTGGTAAGCCGCCGTCGAGGTCGTGGTTGTAACGAACACGAGTGGCAGGATGGTCACCCAAGTCAGATTGCGCTTTCCCATTGCAACCATGACGGTTGTCACGATGGATAACGCTATGGCCGCGAGCAATTGATTGGCGATGCCGAACATCGGCCAAATCGTGTCGATTTGACTTGTCCATATTAACCCGCCCCAGCCAAGTGTCACCAAAGCGGTACTGAAAAGAACTCCGGGCAACCAATCCACGCGATCGAACTTCTTATAAATCTTGCCAAGCAACTCTTGCATCAAAAACCTAGCGATGCGCGTGCCGGTATCGATTGTGGTCAAGATAAATAAAGCTTCGAACATGATGGCAAAGTGATACCAATACTTGATAAGCGAATCGATGCTTACGGACGGGATGATCTTTGCCACGGCACTGGTCATGATCTGGGACATGCCAACGGCTAGCGTTACTGCGCCTCCGCGGCGACCACGCAGGGATTCGCCACCCACTTGTTCTTCGAGAACAGGCAAGTGATCGACGTCGGCTCCCAGTTGCGCCAGCGATTTCGCATACGCTGGAATCTGGCTAATCTCAATATTGATCGCCCAGTAGTCGGCTTGATCCAACGAAGCGGCCGACAATAGTGCGATAACACCGACCAATCCTTCGAGAAGCATTGCGCCGTAACCGATCGGCCGAATATGACTTTCGCGTGAAATCATCTTGGGCGTCGTGCCCGATGACACAAGCGAATGAAAACCCGAGATCGCTCCGCACATGATGCAGATAAACACGAACGGGAAAATGGCACCTTTAAAATAAGGCCCGCCACCGTTGGCAAATACAGGATTGATCATCGGCGCCTGCATCTGCGGATTTGCGACAATGATCCCGATCACTAGCAACCCGATCGTTCCTATCTTGAGAAAGCTGGAAATGTAATCGCGCGGACACAGTAGCAACCAAACGGGCAACACCGATGCTACGAATCCATAGACGCACAGCGCAATAATCGTTCCTTCACGAGTCAGCGAAAAATAAGGCTCAAGCGTTGACCCTGGAATCCAACTTCCCGCAACAGTCGCACCAATAACGCCGATCGCCCCCACCAGACTCGCTTCGACAACGTGTCCTCTGCGAAAGCCATACAAATACCAACTCACTAGAAAAGCAATCGGAATCGTACAGGCAATTGTAAACGTCCCCCAACTACTGCCTTTTACTTTTTCTGTTGCTCCGGCGGGCAATGCCCAAGCTTGCCGATCCGTTATTGTGGAATCTGCTGGAACGGCAATTCGAAAGGACTCGCTGCGTGTGACGGTCGCTCCGTTGTCATAAGTGACGCGTGCCCCGGGAGGAATCGTGACCACAATCGGTTTACCGTCAGCTTCAACGATTTGCATAGGCTCGGTCGATGCAATCATGGTACCGGCCGTCAGTTTGATGTCTTCGCCCCCCAATGCCTTAACGACCACAACACCCAGCCCAGACAACGCGATGATGACGATAAATAGAATCGCCAACGCGGCTAGAATACCCGTCTTGGGACCAAGCGTCTGCCTGGCAATTTCGGCAAGCGATTTTCCGTCATAACGCACCGACGCCGCGAGAACCAACATGTCTTGTACCGCGCCTGCCAAACAGACGCCGATAACCAACCAAACAAGTCCGGGCATGTACCCGAACTGAATGGCCAGCACGGGACCGATAAGCGGCCCCGCTCCCGAAATGGCGGCGAAGTGATGACCAAACAAAATCCATTTGTGCGTTGGATGATAATTCTGACCATCGTTCAAGCGCTCTGCCGGTGTTCTACGCAAGTCATCTAACATCGCAACGCGCGCGGCCAGAAATGCGCTGTAGAATCGATAAGCGATGGCCATAACCGCCATCACCAACAAGATGATCGGCAGCGCGTTGAGCTTTTCAGCCATGAAAAGTCTTTCTACGAAGGGATACCGGCAGGCGGGTATTCAACACCCAATGGTTACTTATCCGATGGCGTTTTTTCCAGAGGCAACAGCTTGATGGACTTGGCAACGAATCGACCATTTTCAATTGTGCCTGTCACTTTTGCTTTGCGTTTGCAATTGCACAAACCATCTTCACTATGCGCGTCGCCGTGATCGTCAATCGCCGATCCATCTACGAAGAAATCACCGCTGGAATGTCGAATCGCCAAGTCGCACGAACTACCCTTCATCCCAAACTGACATTCGCCACAAGCCGCTTCGACGATCTCCTCGGTCAAGGCAACAGTCTGAATTGCAGGCTTTGCCGCCTCGGTCGCCAACGGTTCTGTTCTACCGCAACCTATCGTGAAAAGTGAAGCGACACCTAAAACGACTGCGGCGGATGATCGCAACAGCAGATTGCAATTTTGTAGCACTTTGTTCATTTCAATTCTTTCCCTACTCTCGACAGAAAAATTGACTTATAAATTCCTTACTCGGCTTATTGTCGATCACCCAGAACATCTGTGTCAATGCGGATTGGCTCGATTTGATTGGTGCACAAGCCGTGACCACATCGACAGGGAAGTATGATCGCCAAGGAAGAATGTGGTCATAATTCCGAGCGAAAATCGACTTTTCTCTGCACTCATCGATCGTGTAACCAAGCATCGCTTACGGAAAAATCAACTATAGTAAATCAGCTCGGAAATAATCTGCGGCCAAATTTCTAAATAATCTTGCGGTTAAAACGAACACTCTATGAATTCGCGACGTCGGTGAATTTTCAATCGTCGAAGCTGTTGAGGGAAGAAATTATCATGGTCGGACTTGGCTGGATGGAAATCATGATCTTGCTCGTGATCGCCTCGTTTGGAGTTGGCAGTGTCATTGCAACCGTTCTTATCGTGTTAGCACTGACAAGGAAGAAGAGGGAATAAACGAGAGTGAGTCGAGGCAACTCGCGCACTTTTAATCTATTGACCGACGTCTGACGAAACAGCGGCGGGCTGAACTTGGTTTGACATGACACGCATCCCAAACGCACCACCGCCACCGAGCAATAATCCGATCGTAAAAGTTATCGCGAAAGCGAGACCTGGTTTGAGCTTAATACTGAACCACTTGATTACTTTTGGTGAATACAAGTAATAGAGGATTATTATCCCTACCACGACGCTCCCAAAAGCTTTGCCATACGTCACGGAAGTATTCGTATCTACGTTGGGATTGGGCATAACTAAATCGAGCAAAGCATCTGTGAGCCCGGAGGCAAGATTCGTTGAATACAACGTGACGGCTATCCACCAAAAGGCCGAGATCTTTGTCAGTAATCCGACACCTACCGTCAATGAAGTAATTAGCCCCATTACGCCGACTGCTAAGAGCAGACCCGTCAGTCTCAGGAGCGGCACTGTTTCGGAAGCTTGAGCGAGTACCGCCGACGCGGCGGACGCCAACACAATTAGACCAATCGCTCCTAGAAAATTGAGTACGGATAAAATGACCAGTCCGCCGGGCCGTCCCACTTCTTCGACCGTGCCAGCTTGAAAATCATCAGCCGCCGTAAACTTCTTGAGCAATGCAGTTTCGCTTCTCTTAGTCGGCACTTCATCGGGTCGTGGCACAACGGCTTTACTTTTGAAGTCCGAAGCTGTTATCTCGTCAAAAAGCGCACCAACGTTTCGTGCCGATGCCGAACTACTACCCATTTGAATATTCGGCATAGGCGCGGCTGGCGTTGCGGGCTGCGCAACTTGAGGAGAACCC
>JANMNK010000990.1:0-2628 GCA_031373875.1 Pirellulaceae bacterium
TTGATTTGGAGTCTTGCCGGACCTCTTGGGACCGTTGTTCTGGATCGTTCTTTTTCGTCTTCGGACAACTGGTTCAGTGCTGTAAATCCGGTTTTGGATTTAGTTCCAGGTGATTATTCGTTAACGGTGAGCGGTTCGGGAGATGCAACGGGTTCGTACAAGTTTCGAATGCGCGACTTGGCAACAGCGACGACTGTTACGCCAGGAACTGTAGTTAATGGTGGATTGAACCCCGCGAACGAGACCGATCTATACAAGTTCACTGCCGTAACTGGAGATCAGTTCTATTTTGATGCTCAAACAGCGATTGATTTACCGAACGCCAACTGGCGGCTTGTCGATCCGTATGGCAATATCTTGTTTTCCGAAGGAATAGGAACAGATTTGGACACGAGATCGCTTCCCATAGCCGGCACCTACACATTGATGGTCGAAGGTTACGTAGCAGACCCGGGCGTCGGCACGTACTCGTTCAATATTTGGCCTGTTAGCGATGCGCCATCCAAGCCTTTGACTCTTCCAGGAAAGGTTGGACAACGATTTGAGTACGATACCAAATTTAACCAGCTAACAAGTCTAGTAGACGACCTGGGTCACCAAAAATTGTTCGATGTTGATCCGGTCAATGGCAATACTCGCTCCGTGACCGAAGTCGTAGGAGCTATCGGCGGGGCTGATGATTTAGCTACTCAGTCTACGTACACCGCGAGCGGATTGGTGGATGTGGTTACCGATCCGTTAGGCAGGATTACGGATTACGATTACGATGCGTTGGGTAGGCTTGTCAAAATCACGTTTGCCAAAGGGACTGCGGACGAGGCGGTTAAGCGGTTCGAATATGCCAATCTTACAGGCAACCTAACTGCCACCATCGATGCTAATGGGAACCGAACGCAGTACCTGTTTGACTCGATGAATCGCGTTACTCGTGTTACTCAGCCTGATCCGGATGGGGCCGGCGCTCTAACATCGCCTGTGTCCGTGTTCGCGTACGATAGTCGTGGAAATCTGGTCTCGTCGACTGACGCCCAAACTCACTCGACGCAAAACCAGTACGATGCTGTGGATCGACTTGTCAAAGTGATTGATTCGGACAATAAGGAAACCAAGCTTTCCTACGATGCCGTCGGAAATTTGACCAGTGTGATCGATCCGCTCACTCATCGTACCCAAAACCGATATGACGCTCGCAACCGCCTCATCGAAACCATCGATGCCGAAGGAGGCAGCACCAAGTTTGCTTATGACGCGGACGATAATTTGGTATCCGTTACGGACCCAGTCAACAACAAGACGACTTTTGCATTCGACGCTCGGAATCGTTTGCGGAGTGAAAAAGATCCTCTCGGCAACTCAATTACGTATGCTTACGACTTGAACAATAATTTGATTAGCAAAATCGATCGCAACGGACGCCGAACGAACATGACCTACGACGAACTTGATCGTCTCGTCACTGAGACTTGGGTAGGCGGTAACAACGTAATTCAACGTAGCTATGACAAAGCAAATAACCTGACATCCATAGTTGACGCTTCCAGCTCTCTCTCCTTCAGTTATGACAACCTCGACCGGCCAAAAACGGTAGATAATAACGGTACATCGAATACTCCAAGGGTACTGCTCACCTATGCTTATGACGATATCGGAAACGTGTTGTCCGTGACAGACACGATTAATGGCGCTGCCGGGGCGTCTACCAATTACATTTACGACGCATTGAGCCGAATGACTCGAACCACGCAGGTTGGAAACGGACTAGCCAACAAGCGCGTCGATTTGAAATACAACTCGCTTGGCCAGTTTGCGGCCATCGATCGCTTTTCGGATCTCGGTGGGACGCAACTCGTAGTTGGTACAACCTATGCTTACGATGCGCTGAACCGCCTGACGGAAATGACTCACAAAAAGTCAACCGGTGCTTCTATCGCCTTTTACAACGTCACTTACGACAGTGCGAGTCGCATTACGCGCATTGCAGACATAGACGGTATCTCGAATTATTCCTACGACGATCGAGACCAATTGACCGGTGCCGATCGTGCGGCGACCGACGTGCGCGGTGATGAATCCTACTCCTATGACGCAAATGGAAATCGTCTCACAAGCCACCGACACGGCAGCGGTTACGTCACAGACCAAGGGAATCGTTTATTGTCCGACGGCAAGTTTAATTACGAATATGACAAGGAGGGAAATCTTTCGAAACGAATTGAAATCGCCACGGGAAAATTCCGCGATTTTACGTGGGACTATCGCAATCGCCTCGTTGCCGTGATCGACAAATCTCCAGCCGGAATTCCGTCTCAGGAAGTTCGCTTAACATACGATGCGTTCGACCGACGGATAAGCAAAGCGGTTGACGCGACACCTCAAAATGCGGTCGACGCGGTGTTGACGCACTTCGTCTACGACCGAGAAGATGTAATCTTGGATTTCGTCGACAGCGATGGAGCGGGGCCTAGTACTCACGTATTGGAAAAGCGATATTTGCACGGCCCCGGAATTGATCAGGTTCTGGCTCAAGACAACGCCTCCGGCAGCGTCCAATTGCACCTAACCGACCACCTCGGCACCGTCCGCGATCTAGTGGACAACGCTGGAGTCGTGGTGAACCATATTGTATAC
>JANMNK010000997.1:0-4939 GCA_031373875.1 Pirellulaceae bacterium
ACCTGCTGGCACGGACGCATCAGCGTAAATGCTTCCTGCCAACGATTCCGCTACGGAATTATTGCTTTGCGCAAGAATATTCCCATTGCCGTCGATCAGTTCGACAACTGAATCCAACCCTGAACCGGTCTGATCGATGTCGAACCAAACAGGCGTTCCTGCAATGCCTGTAAATCGAAACACGTCGAGATCGGAAGGAGCGGCAATGGAGCCGTGAATGGTAAAGCCCAATCGCAAGTTTTCATCACCAGCACGAACACTCGAAGCGAGTTGCCCAACATCTTGTGCGACACCAGGAATGTCGTTAACACCTTCATCTTGGATCTTGTCTGCTTCGAATTCAAACGCCGTTTCAACGTTTCGATCGTTGCTGTAAGCATCCAATCGAACGCTTCGCCAATCGCCGTTCGAGCCAGAGCTCGGACCGGATCCATCAGTGTCCTTTTGAGGATTTCCAAATGAGTCGAAACCAGCGCCGATCAAATCATCCCGCAAGCTAGTCAACACGACAGGGAAGCCCGGTGCACCGAGGATCTGCAAACTACCCCCGATTCGACCAGGAATATCAAGCGGACGACCTGCTGCAGTAAATCCAGCGGTGCCCTGAAGTTTCACTACTAAGCTTTCGTTTGCTTTCGATTGCAGACGCAAACCGCCGTAGGTGTGGAAGTCGGGGATGATTACAACGCTTTGTAGAACGTGAACTATGTCCGTATCATCCCAAGTCGTTTCAGTCGTAAGAGTCGCACCACGGACCCGCATGCCGTTAATGCCATTGGATCCAACAAAGTTGCCTCGAACGAGCGGGCCCATATTGCCCAAACCAAAATCGACGCGAGCATTATCACCCGTGGTACGACCGTAATCCACGACCGATTTCGCTTTGAGGCTGTTAGCATCGATGCTGATCGCAGCAGCGTTAATTTCGTCAGAGCCGCGAATCGTATTATTTACGATGATTGGTTGACTGCCCGTGACGAAGATCACTGCGCGGTCATTGAATCCACGAGCATCGCGATTTCCAACGTTCGGCGTGCCTTGACCATTCGCATTATTTTCGATTACCGAATTCGCGATACGAGCACTGGCTTGATGAATTTCAATTGCATTGAAACTTGCGAAACCGCCCGGGACGGACGTCGTTCCCCCACCGAAGGTCACAAGCGCTGTGTCGATACTCAAAGTTGACAAATGACGAGCGACGATACCGCCCCAATCACCGAGACCAGGAGTTGTCAGTTCGCCGTCATTGTTTGTGTCGAAGGTCCCGCCCGCACCATAGCGATCGTCAAGTCGGCTGGTGAAGATGACCGGTTTGCCGAGGCTACCTTCGGCAATCATCGTCGCACCGATTCCAACTTCGATGCGAGTGCCGAGAGCCTTAACGACGATTCCTGGATCGATAACTAGGCTTGCGTCGGGGCGTGCTCGTTCCTTGGTTGCTGAGCCAGGCGAAGTGATCGTTCCACCAATCGATGCCCCTGTATCGGTGTAGGTCGTCACATCTTGATTAATGTTAGCAACCAACTCGAAAGGACCGGCACCATTGTTGGTACTTCGCCAAATTCGTCGACCTACAAAGTCCCCAGTTGCGACAGGCAATTGTCGCAATTGAAGAGCTCGTCCAGCTCCTGCGACAGCCGTCACCGTGCTTACGCTCGGTAAGCTTTCTCCACCAAACTTATCGACTAATGTTACAACGTAGCTATACGTACGTCCTAAGACCAAAGTACCGCCCGAAGCAGGAACAACTTGAGTTACAGACACATCGGGTCGAACTGTTTCGAGATGATTTCCGCCTGGCGTTCCGTTGACTAACAAGTTTTCGCCGAGAATATAAGTGACGTCGGTGTCATCCAGGCGTCCGGCTACGCTCAACGGTTTGAGGAGACTTCCGGCCAACGTATCAACTCGAAGCGATAGTCCGTTTAGAGAATTGTCAAATATTGCGTTGCCGCGCATGACAGGTCCAACACGGCTAAAATCTGGTGTGAATTGGCTAGCCAATTGATAGCGACCGTGAGTAAACAACGTTTCTTCGAAACTATCCGGATCGGCGGATAGGCCCGCGTCCGCACTCAAGGTAATGCTGTTGTACAGCAATGTCGGTCGCGATTCTGTCATGTGAACGGGAGCGACCACCTTGGATTGGTTGCCAACACCGACTTGACCGCCACCGTAAGTGAAATTGCCATGCGCAATATAATTGAGGAAAACGCCTTCTTGTTCGCGGTCACGCCGACCTTCAGCCCGATCGCTGTCTTGGCGAAGCTCGATTCCACCCCAATTACCTGTTGCTGGCGAAGTGCTCAGCGGGTTCGTATCGAACCCGATGGCTTCGTTGAAATAACTCGTAAAGTAAACCGGGCGTCCAGGTATACCGAGAACTTGAATCGCAGAACCGCTGCGATCGGTGGACGCATCCGAACTGCCAACAACTATACTGCTGCCGCCGAACTTGAAAATCGCGCCAGCTTCGATCATCAACGTGACACCCTTTGGAACATCGAGTGTTTTACCATCCGATAACGTTCCTTTGCCGATGCCCCCATCGCCGATCTCATAAGCGCGGTTATCACCAACAGTCAGCAAGTTTTTGTCAACGCCGGTTGTTGCAGCGATGCGAATAATGTCTCCGTCGCGTGCTACGGCAGCTGCTGCCGGGATCGAACGGAAAGGCTGATCGAGGGAACCGATCGAAGCGCCCGTATACTGCTTATCGACATAAATAGTTTTCGGACCACCTGTCACTCCGGTCGTAACTGGCGTTGCGGCACGGAACCAGAAATTGAAATTGCCGCCGGGAGTTCCATCGCCGTCGCCATCCAGTTGCGTACCGGACGAGTCCACAATTTGATCAGAAACCGTTGGCTTGAAACTCAAACGCAATTCGTATCTGCCTTGACTGACTCCGCCACTGCCTGTGCCCGAAATCAGCGGATCAAAGGTCTCATTGCCTTTTGCTGTAACCGCGACAAAGTATTCGCCTGGTGTCAAATTCGCACGAACGAGAGAGTCATCGCTAAAGTAATTGTCGTTGATTCCTACAACTTCAAGACCAATCGACGTTCTACGGAGCAACGTCAAGTGGGTATCGAGGTTGCTTGCATCGCCCAATCGCTCGGCAAACGTCTCAGCAGTCACTTGACCGGACTGGCCAGCAGGAATCACGAAGCGATACAAATCGGTATCGCGATTGTCAGGTCGATGCAAGTGCTGACCATGTACCAAGTCGATATCACCAGGAAATGCCCATTCCAACGGGTTACTGGCCAAAAGAGCTTCGGCACCCATGATCGTTCCAGGCGGTTGCTCGTAACTGTGTTCCATCCCGAGCAAGTGACCTATTTCATGCATTGCAACGATGAAAAAGCTAACAGGTCCCTGACCTGTACCGAATTCAGTTGACGAACCTGTCAAACCACCGTAGCCGAAACCATTGTCCCAGTTCTCCGAACCGTCCATGATGGCCGTAGGTTGCAAGAAAGTTGTTAACGCTGCCCCGGCAACGCCAGCAAATTGCCCGGGACCGCTTTGTTTATTCAACGGAGCCATATCGCCGACGACAATCGTCATATCCGCAGCACCTTCGGTTTCGACGAAGTCAACTCCAAGATAAGTCGAGTAGAATTCAAATATCTCGCGCACTCGAGAGATCTGCTCAGGGTTGATAGAAGTCGTATACGGTCGTCCCGTAGTTAGATCGATACCGTATGGCTGGCCCAACGAGAACGAGTAAGTGATCCTCTTAATATTTACATCATCGTCTGCGCCACCCAGATGGGTTTCGACCGACGCTTGAATGTCGCGATGGCCAGGCTCGATGTTTCCACCTGGGAAGTCGATATTGAGCTGGTTCGAAACGGATACTTGGACGTTCTGCGAGATGACAGCCGAGAAAGCTGCGGAAAACGTGCCCAGATTTTCTGCTGTCGTCAACGTGTCGCCAGGATCTGCAGCGGGTGCAATCGGCGTCGGCGAGCTTGGGGTTGCCAAGGAAGACAATTGTTCTTTGGAACCAATGCGCAAACGGAAAGTCCCAACGCCACCTACGAGGGAATCGATGTTGCTCGCGAACGTCAGGATCGCTTTGTCCGTTGTCGGGTCGTAGGTGATGCTACTTGGATTAAAGACAACGTCATCGTTGGGATTGACGGAATCTTTTGTGGAAACCAGTTGATAATATGCTGGGTCAACAACCGTTGGATTCGGACCACCCACGACAGTGGTTACCGCAGTAGGATGCAAATTATCATCGTTAAAGTAGACTTCGATTCGATTCCGCTGCTGAGTCAAGGCTCCAGTCAGAACGTTGCGAACAACAGGTTGCGGCACGACGGCAATCACCTGCGAGCCTAATTCTAAGTTCATGAAGAACGTGTCGCGATCGGTCCCCGACCGGCGAGGACGCAATGGTTTGCCGTCTTCATTTCGAATTGCCGAACGGCCTTCTGAGGCAAGGTCCACGCCGAGAACTTCGATCTTGTAGACATCGTCCGGCAAAGGTGTGCCAAAACGAGCGATCACGATACGCTTTGTATCACCGAAACCAATCCAACCCGGAGAGATTACGACGTCGTTTGCTTCGCCAAACGTATTATCTCCACCAGAACGCGAAATCTTGATACCGCTTAAGGTGCTTTCATCGATCTGCTGCGAGCCATCAAACCGGAAGACCAATTCCGATGGAGACTCTTGAAGCAAATTCACCCGATTGAGATTGAATATCTCACCGGAATTCGGAGAAACGGAAAGCAAGCGAGGCTGGCGACCGCTGGCATTGACGTTTCCAAAACCGCGAGAAGTCAGAGTGAGCGAGTAAAGCTGGGCATCGAGACCAACACCATCAACCCTAAAGAAGTATTCGCCCGCAGATGGCAACTGGAGGTCAGTTATGACTTCGGATCCACCAAGGCCTGTCAAGTTAACGTCGGTTATC